>REEW01000198.1 GCA_007694885.1 Wenzhouxiangella sp.
CGTCGACGTAGGTATACCAGATTCCTTCCGGATACACCACCAGCACCGGGCCTTCCTCGCAGCGGTCCAGGCAGCCGGCGGTGTTGGCGCGAATACCGCCCTCGCCGGTCAGGCCAAGCTCTTTCAAGCGCTTTTTCAGGTAACCGCGCAGGCGTGGCGAATCGCACTGGGCGCAGGAAGGCCTTTCGGCGCCTTCGGGGCGCTGGTTGGTGCAAAAAAAAAGGTGGTGGCGGTAATAACTCATCCGGCTTTCGAGGAGCCGAAGTTGTAGGCCAGGGTGACCGTGGTCAGGGTATCGGTCTTCTTGCGTCCAGGCTCGACGTCGGTGTTGTGACGCACGGTGACGCCGGTACCCAGCGACAGGCGCGAGTTGATCGCCACCGACAGGGCCAGGGCGTTCTCGGCAAAAGTGTTCTTGCTGCCGGCCTCGACCAGCAGTCGGTTGGTCAGGCGGGTCGCCTCGGCGATCTGCCAGCGGTAGCTGGCTCGCCCGCGAACGATGGCCTGGTTGTCGGTCTCGCCGGTGTCACGGATTTCAGCGAACTGGTAACCGGGGCCGGCCTCGACCGTGAGCCGATGGGTTTCGCCGGTCAGCACACGGTAGCCGTAGCCGGCCGCGACCGAGGCCTGGTAGCGGAAGCTTGAAAACTGGTCGCGATCGTAGCGCAGCGAACCACCGGCGAAACTGCGCTCGCTGAGACTATAGTTGAGCGTGTTGGCGACGGCAAAGCGATTGGCACTGGTTGTTCCCGTGTCCCGGGCGTACACGCCTGTGGCGGTGGACTCGTTTTCCCAGCGCTCGCGCTCCCACATCAGTTCCAGCCGAGCGTTGGCGGCTTCGGTCTCGCTGTTGCCACGGTTAAAGACCAGGCCAAATTCGCCGGTGCCGGAGAAATCGGCATGAGCGGGGACCGTAAGTGCCAGCAAAAGGCTGGTCAACGCGAATTTCAGGCGCATTGCAGTAGACTCTGTGATTGGATTTCCCGCAATTATACTGCTCATTTGCCATGCGCCAAACCACGCTATACGACGGACTGCTGACCAACCTGGACCAGGCCTTGCGCGTCGTGCTCGCACCACCCCCCGGCGGCACCGCTCCGTCGCCGGCCGGAGACATCGAAGAGGCCGAACTGGACGAAGCCCAGCGCCGCCACGCCGCCGGCCTGATGCGGATCAACCACACCGGCGAAGTCTGCGCCCAGGCCCTGTATGCCGGCCAGGCGGCTTCGGCCCGCTCGCCCAAAGTGCGCCTGGAAATGGAGCAGGCCGCGCGCGAGGAAGAGGACCACCTGGCCTGGTGCGCCGAGCGCCTGGAAGAACTCGACAGCCGCCCCAGCCTGCTCAACCCACTCTGGTACGCGGGATCGTTTTCGATTGGTGCGGCCGCCGGACTGGCCGGCGATCCCTGGAGCCTGGGCTTTGTCGAAGCGACCGAACGCCAGGTCGAGGCCCATCTCGATGAACACCTGGACACCCTGCCGCCCGGCGACGAGCGCTCGCGCGCGATTGTTCAACAGATGAAAGAAGACGAAGCCCGCCACGCCGACATGGCCGTCGAACACGGGGCCCGGATCCTGCCCGACCCGGTTCAGAAACTGATGGCGGTTTCGGCCGGGATCATGAAGGCGATCGTTTACAAGATCTAGGGGGACCAGGGACCAGCTCTGCCCGTCGGCTGGTCCCTGGTCCCTGGTCCCCGGCACGTCATCCGTCGAAATCACCGGGACGATTCCGGCTCTGCCCGTCGGCCGCGTAGGGCCGACCTACCCTCGAATAATCTTCCGCCGAATCTCGCCGGAGACCATGTCGATGATCAGGACCACGATGATGGTCAGCAGGAGGACGGCGGCGGCTTTTTCGAAGTGACGGTAGCGCAGGGTATTGAGCAGTACGCCGCCGACCCCGCCGGCACCGACCACGCCGAGTACCGCCGAGGCGCGGATGTTGAGTTCGAAGCGGAACAGCCAGTGGGCGACGATTTCGGGCAGGACCTGGGGGACCACGGCGTAGCGCAGGGCGAGGATGCGTGAGCCGCCGGAGGCCTCGACCGCCTCGACCGGCCCGAAATCGATCGACTCGACCACTTCAGCCCCCAGCTTGGTCAGCATGCCAACCGACGAAATCCCGATCGCCAGCGCCCCGGCGAAAGCGCCCAGGCCAACGATGGGCACGAAGTAGATGGCCAGCAGGATTTCGGGAAACGCCCGTGCAGTCGCCGAGATCAGCTTGACGAAGCGGGCAATGCGCGGGAACAGGGTGCGCGCCCCGAACAGGGCCAGCGGCAGCGACAGGATCGCGGCGATGATGGTGCCGACCCAAGCGATCTGGATCGACTCGATGATGGCCGGCAACACTGCACTCCAGCCGTAGGCCATGTCGGCCGGGTAGAAGAACGACAGCACCCGGGCGACCTGGCCCGGAACCTGGATCATGCGCCCGGGTGAAAACTCGATGGCAATCAGCGACCAGACAAACAGCGCGGCGATGATGAAGGTCGCCCAGGTCGCCCAGCCGATCTGCTTTTGTGGTTTCAGCAAGCCCGGGTTGGTACTCATGCCAGCCGCTTCCTGATCGACTCGGAAAGCTGCTCGATCAGCAGCACGGCGACCAGCACGGCCAGGATGATCATGGTCACGCGCTCGTATTCGAAATTGGCCCGCTGGGTCTCCAGGATCATGCCGATGCCGCCGGCGCCGACCAGGCCCAGGACCATGGACGCGCGCACGTTGAGCTCAAAAGCGTACAGCGCGT
>REEW01000174.1 GCA_007694885.1 Wenzhouxiangella sp.
ATGCTCGAAACCCTCTACACCCGAAACCCCAACGGAAACGCCCCAGCCGATCGCCAGGCACGGCCCGAAGCACCCGGCACCCGCCGATGCTCGGAACTCTCCAAAGCCAATTGAAGAAAGCGGCGTGGCAGGACGAAATTTTGGGCAAAAAAAGACCCGGCGGGAAGACCCCGCCGGGGTTGGACCAGAAAAGGGCTGGCGCGATTGCTTCGGGGTAGAGAGAGGAGGGTTGGCGCCAGCCCCTGCTGAATCAGTCAGCCCTGGTCGAAACAAATTCCGGATATGCCTCCATGCCGCATTCGCTCATGTCCAGGCCGGAGAATTCATCCTCCTCGCTGACCCGAATACCAATCGCGGCCTTGAGAATGGCCCAGACAATCAAGCTGGCTCCGAACACGAACACGAAGATGGCAGCCAGCCCGGCCAGCTGTCCCAGCAAGGTCGCGTCCGGGTTGCTCAGCAACACGGCCAATACGCCAAAGACGCCGACCACGCCGTGCACCGAAATGGCGCCAACTGGATCATCGATCTTCAGTCGATCCAGCCCGACGATCGACAACACCACGATGACCCCGCCGGCGGCCCCGATGATGGCTGCCAGCAAGGGTGCCGGCGTGAGCGGCTCGGCGGTGATCGAGACCAGCCCGGCGAGCGCGCCGTTCAAGGCCATGGTCAGATCGGCCTTGCCGAACATGAAGCGGGCCAGAATCAGGGCCGCAATCAGCCCGCCGGCGGCGGCGAGATTGGTGTTGACGAACACCTTGGCGACGTTGTTGGCCGAATCGACGTTCGACACCATCAACTCCGAGCCGCCGTTGAATCCGAACCAGCCCATCCAGAGAACGAACATCCCCAGCGTGGCCAGCGGCAGGTTGCTGCCGGGAATGGCGTTGATCTTTCCGCCCGGACCGTACTTGCCCTTGCGCGGGCCCAGCAGCAGGACGCCGGCCAGGGCCGCCGAGGCACCGGCCATGTGGACGATGCCGGAGCCGGCGTAGTCGCTGTAGCCCAGGCCGTCGAGGAAACCCTCACCCCAGCTCCAGTAACCCTGGATCGGGTAGATGACGCCGGTCAGGACCACGGCGAACGCCAGGAAAGCCCACAGCTTCATGCGCTCGGCGACCGCACCGGAGACGATCGACATGGCGGTGGCCACGAACACCACCTGGAACATGAAGTCCGACAGGTTGGAGTAGTAGATGTCGCCGTCGCTGGCCAGCACCTCATCGAGCGTGTTGTCGCCGCCGAGGAAAAAGCTGATGCCCGGAATGATGCCGTTGCCGGCGTCGGAATACATCAGGTTGTAGCCGACGATCATGTACATCAGGCAGGCAGTGGCGTACAGGGCCACGTTCTTGGTCAGAATCTCGACCGTGTTGCGAGAGCGGACCAGACCGGCTTCGAGCATGGTGAAACCGGCCGCCATCCACATCACCAGAACGGCGCAGATCAAGAAGTAAAAGGTATCCAGCGCGTACTGGACTTCAATCAAGGATTCCATCGATTCTTTCTCCCTGGGAGGTGGTGGGTGGCTACAGCGCCGCTTCGTCGGCTTCGCCGGTGCGAATCCGGATGACCTGCTCGAGTGCGGTCACGAAAATCTTGCCGTCACCGACCTTGCCGCTGCGCGCGCTGGCCAGGATGGCGTCGGTGACCATGTCGAGCGCGTCATCCTTGACCGCGACTTCCAGCTTGACCTTGGGCAGGGCATCGACCTTGTATTCAGCGCCCCGATACAACTCGGTATGGCCCTTCTGGCGGCCAAAACCCTTGACCTCGGTGATCGTGAGTCCCTGCACGCCGGCCTGTTCCAGGGCCGAGCGCACGTCATCGAGCTTGAAGGGCTTGATGATGGCGGTGATCAATTTCATGCCGCTTCTCCTAAAGTGGTTTGGCCATCCGGCCATGACTGAACAATCAGGCGTCCCTCCGAATCCTTGTGATCCGGTCACCTGGAGTAGAGCAAGGCCTGTGCCAGAAGGGTGTTAGACGCTAAGGCATTGAAAAACTGTTACTTACCGGAAAGCTTCGACGACCGACCTGCTTCGAAACACAGCAAAGCCGCTGCCCTGCTGCACTAAATTTGCGCGCTGCACAAAATTGGCGGATCCCGGCGATCGCTCAGCCCTGGTCTGCGTTTGCACTTGGCCTCAGACCTGCCGCGCTGGAGGTCCTGTTCCCTCCTGGTCTCGGCGCTGGATGAGTGGTGCCGGCTGCGCCGAAAATCAGCAATCGAAATCTCCGGCTGTCATATTTCTGCTCAACCTGAAGCTTGCCGTGGCGGGTGACATTGCACAGGTTGCTGAAATATCGACGTTTCCAGCTCGTGGCACGCCTTGTGCATCGCACAAGCGGGTCGCGTTGTGCGGCCGTATCTTATGAGTCAAGGAGCGAGCCACATGAACAGAATGACAGGAATTTTTTCCGCCTCCGCCCTGCTTGCGGTGGGCACCCTGGCCCTGGCGCCGGTCGATCACGCTCGGGCCGAGGTCAGTGCCAACGTCGGCGTGGTTTCGAATTATTTCTTCCGCGGGTTTTCCGAAACCGACGGCGGTGCCGCCGTCCAGGGTGGACTGGACTGGGAATCACCGGCCGGCTTCTACGTTGGCACCTGGGCCTCGAACGTGGATTTCGGCGACAGTACCACCTACGAGCTGGATCTGTACCTGGGCTTTGCCGATGAACTCGACAACGGCCTCGGCTACGACATCGGTTACCTCTACTACGCCTATCCCGATGCGCCCGACAGCGCGGACTTCGGCGAGATCTACGGCGAGCTGAGCTTCAATCTCTTTTCGGTCGGGGCTGCTTACGTGATCAACGACAGCAGTGATTCGGCCCTGGAAACCGGCGACATGTACTTCTACGCCGGCGTGGACTTCGACTTGACCAACGAGTTCAGCCTCGGGTTCCTGGTCGGCCGAACGGCCTTCGACGATTCCGACGCCGAGGACTACACCCACTTCACCGCCAGCCTTGGCAAGGACGCCGGGGCCATGGGCGCCTTCAGCTTCAACCTTGAATACGAAGACACGTTTGACAAGGACCTCAAGGCCTGGGTCGGTTGGGGCCTGGATTTCTAGCCCTGCGCCGAAATCGCCACAAACTAAGTCCGGTCGCGGTCACGGTACCGCGACCGGCTCCGCGGTCAATACCCGACCGCATCCCCCTATACTGGCTTCTTGCCCAACATCGCAAGGACCCGGGACCATGTTTCAGCGAACGCTTCGGCAGGCCGCATTCTTCGGCCTGATCCTCTGTGCCGCCGGTTTCCTTCCGCACACCGTGCAGGCCAACGCCGAACACGCCGACCTGGCTGCGCTGTTTGCCGAGTGGCGCGAGTTCGAACACCCGGGACGGCACAACGGCGCGCCCGATTACCGTCCGGCCAGCCGGGCCCGTCAACTCGACGCTCTACCGGCCTGGCGCGCCCGGCTGGAGGCCATCGACCCGAGCGAGTGGCCGGTGACAGAACAGATCGACTGGTACCTCCTGTGGGCCGAAATGAACGGCATGGAGTTCTACCTGCGAGTCCTCCGGCCGTGGCAGCGCGATCCCGGGTTTTATGCCTCCGTACGCACCTACCAGAGCGACACCCCGGCCGAGGAAGGCCCGACCGTCCACGATGCCCTGCGCCTGTGGGAATACCCGGTGTGGCCGCGCACCAGCCTGTCGCAGCCGCGCCCGCTGAACCCGTCCGAGCGGACCGCCCTGGCGGCCGAACTGCAGGTGATTCCTGCCCTGCTGGAGCAGGCTCGGTCAAACCTCACCGGCGACGCCGCCGATCTGTGGTCCGCGGCCGTCGCCAGCTTCGACGCACAACTCGATGCCCTTGATCGGCTGAGAGATCGCCTCGGCGACCACGGCGACTCCGAGCTTGGCGAGGCGCTGGCAGCCGCCCGCGACTCGAGCCGGGAATTCCGCGACTGGATCGCCGCCGAGGCCCCCGCCAAACGCGGACCGGCCGGCGTCGGCCGCGCCCACTACAGCTGGCACCTGCGCAATGTCCTGCTGGTCAACGCCAGCTGGGAGGAAGAACGCGTCATCCATGAGCGCGAACTGGCCCGCTCGCACATGGCCCTGCGCATGGCCGAGGCGCGCAACCGGCAGCGACCGGAACTGGTCGCGGCCGATTCACCGGAGGCATTCGCCGAGCTGCAGGAACGCAGCATTCGGGAATACGTCGATTTCCTCGACCGACACGACATCGTCAGCATCCGCCCCTGGTACCGGCGCGCCCTGCGCGAACGCACTTTCGACTACGTCGAGCCCGACGACCGCAATTTTTTCCTGCGCGTGCACCACTATTCGCCCAAGCCGCTGTGGGCGCATTTCTACCATTACTGGGACCTGGAACAAATGCGCGAAGATCCGCACCCCAGCCCGATCCGGCAGGATGCGCTCCTGTACAACATCTGGATGAGCCGGGCCGAGGGCGTGGCGACGGGCATGGAGGAATGGACCCTGCACGCCGGCCTGTACCAAGACCAGCCCCGGGTCGAGGAGGTGGTCTGGATCATGCTGGCCACCCGGGCCGCGCGCGGACTGGCCTCGCTGAAGGTCCACGACGGCGAATTCAGCATGGCCCAGGCCAGCGACTTCCATGTCCGCCATACCCCGCGCGGCTGGATGCGCCGCGACAGCCTGCTGGGCTTCGAGCAGCAGCTCTACCTGCAGCAGCCCGGCTACGGCACCAGCTACATCACCGGGGCGCGTATTACCGACGACCTGATCAGGCAGCGCGCCGAACAGCGCGGAGAACAATTCCGCCTGCGCGAGTTCTTCGACGACCTCAACGACGCCGGCATGATTCCACTGGCGCTGCTGCGCTGGGAACTCAACGGCGACGACCGTGACCTGCGCGCCATCGTCGATGCTTTCCAGCCGCTGGACTGACCGTTCGTGCCCGAGCTACCGGAGGTCGAAACCACCCGGCGCGGCCTGGCGCCGCTGGTTGAAGGACGCCGAATCGCGGCCGTCACGGTTCGCCAGCCGCAGCTTCGCTGGCTGATTCCGGACTCGGTGCGCACGCTCGAAAACGAGCGCGTCCTGGCGATCCAGCGGCGCGCGAAATGGCTGATCTGGCGCCTGGAGACGGGCTGCCTGCTGTGGCACCTGGGCATGTCGGGGTCGTTTCGCGGCTGGCTGGACGCGCCGGGTCCAGGCGCGCACGATCACGTCGATGTGCACATTGCCGGCGGTCACCTGATCCGCTACACCGACCCGCGCCGTTTCGGCGCGCTGTTATGGACGCGAGACGATCCTCTGACCCATCCGCGACTGGCCGGACTGGGCCCGGAGCCGTTTGATCCGCAATTCAATGGCGAGTACCTGTGGCGTCTTGCGCGCGGTCGGCGCGCCCCGGTCAAGGCCTTTCTCATGGACGGGCGGGTCGTGGTCGGAGTAGGCAACATTTACGCCTGCGAGGCCCTGTTCGAAGCCGGCATTCATCCGGCCCGGGCGGCCGGGCGCATCAGCCGGGCACGTTACCAGGCCCTGGCCGAAGCCGTGGTTCGCATTCTCGGACAAGCGATCGAAGTCGGCGGCACGTCGCTGCGGGATTTTACCGTCGGCGACGGCACCCCGGGGTATTTCGGCCAGTCCCTCCAGGTCTACGGTCGGGCCGGCCAACCGTGTCCTTGCGGTCGTCAAACCATCCGACGCGTGGTCATTGGACAGCGCAGCACCTTCTACTGCGCCCGCTGTCAGCGCTAGCAACCAGCAAAGCGCGTACACTGGACAATGGCTTCATGACTACAGGAGACGACCCTTATGAGTCTTTGGCGACTGATTGGAATTGCCCTGCTGATCATCGGCTGCGGCCTGATCTATTTCGGCTGGCAGGCGACCGAGGCCCTGGATGAGCAGGCCCGCGAGCTGGTCACCGGACAATACAGCGATGAGACCACCTGGCAGTTGATCGGTGGCGCCGCCGCGGCCGTAGTCGGCCTGCTTCTGACCCTGTTCGGCGGCAAGGCCCGATAACGTCTGCCGGATCGGCCGGGAAGGAACCATTGGCCGGGTTCGGGCGTCTGATGCTTTTCGTCGACGGCGCTTTTTCTGCATGTCCATGATCTTCCGTCTCGCCCTGATCGGGGCATTTCTGCTGGCCGCCGATGCCTGGTCGGCCCCGGAAACCGGGCCGGTTCAGCGTGACCACATCGAAGTCGAGCTGGTCGCCGAAACACTGTCGGTCCAGCCCGGTGGCGAGATCCGGGTCGGCCTGCGAATGCGGCCCGACGAGGGCTGGCATACCTACTGGGTCAACCCGGGCGACTCCGGACTTCCGATCCGGCTGGAGTGGACGGCACCGGACGGCGCCCGGGTTTCCGCAATTGCCTGGCCCTACCCCGATGCCCTGCCGATCGGCCACCTGGTCAATTACGGCTACGAGGGCGAGCATCTCCTGCCGGCGACCGTGGTCGTGCCTGCCGACCTCCAGCCCGGCTCGACGTTTACCCTGGACCTGTACGCCGACTGGCTGGTGTGCGAGGTCGAGTGCATCCCCGGCGATGCCGATCTGCGCCTGGAACTGCCGGTTCGCGACACAGCGCCAGCGACCGATCCGGACCATACCGGCCTGTTCGCCTGGGCCGATTCCCGACGTCCGCAGGCCGTGGACTGGCCGGCCCGCTTCAGCACCGAGGCCCGCCAGCTCAGCGTCAGCGTCGAAAGCCGCGAGGCGCTCAGCGCCGAAGGCCTGGCGTTTTTCCCGGCCGAGGAAAACCTGGTCGACCACGCCGCCGATGCCTTCGTGGCGGTCGACAACGGTCGGGTCCAGATCAGCCAGCGCCTGTCCACGTACTTTACCGGGGCCCCGGAGACACTGTCCTTCCTGCTCGTCGATACGGCCAGCGGACAGGCCTGGTCGCTGCAGGCCGAACCCGGCGATCTGGCCACGTCCGGCGATGCCGGCACACTCGCCGATGCCCGCCCCAATCTCGCCCTGGTCCTGCTGCTGGCCCTGGCCGGCGGTGTGCTGCTCAACCTGATGCCGTGCGTGTTTCCGGTGCTGTCGATCAAGGCCATGAGCGTGGTCGGCGGCGCCGGGCAGGACCAGCGCGCGCACGGCCTGGCCTACACCGCCGGCGTGGTCGGGAGCTTTGCCGTGCTGGCCGCCATGCTGCTGGCCCTGCGCGCCGGCGGCGAGGCGCTGGGCTGGGGTTTCCAGCTGCAGTCGCCGTGGTTCGTCGGCATACTGATCTATGTCTTTTTCGCCATGGGCCTGGCGCTGTCGGGGGTGTTCGAATTCGGCAGCCGGATGATGGGCCTGGGTCAGCACCTGACCGAACGCGCCGGGCTGCGCGGTTCCTTTTTCACCGGCATCCTGGCCTGCGTGGTCGCCAGTCCGTGCACGGCACCGTTCATGGGCACCGCCCTGGGCGTGGCCGTGTTGCTGCCGTGGCCGCTGGCCATGAGCGTCTTCCTTGCCCTGGGGCTGGGCCTGGCCCTGCCCATGTTGGCCCTGGGTTTCTGGCCGGGTCTGGCTCGGCACCTGCCCAGGCCGGGACCGTGGATGGATACCTTCAAGCAGGCCATGGCGTTTCCGCTCTACCTGGCCGCCGTCTGGCTGCTGTGGGTGCTGGCCCGGCAGACCGACCCGAACGGGCTTGCCCTGGTGCTGACCGGCATGGTCGCGCTGGCGTTTGCCCTGTGGCTGGCCGGCAAGCGTGACCGCAACCCCACTCTTGCCGCCGGCCGCCACATCGGCGTGGCCTTGAGCCTGCTGTTTGCCGTGGTGGCGCTGGCATCCGCCGCACGCTTCGAAGCACAAGCCCCGGCCGAAGGCACGGCCTGGTGGGAAAGCTATTCACCCGAACGCCTGGAACAACTGATCCAGGATCCCGAGCGGGCGGTGCTGGTCAACATGACCGCCGACTGGTGCGTGACCTGCCTGGTCAACGAGCGCGCCGCCCTGAACACCGAGGCCGTGCGCCGCGCCATGGCCGACAACGACGTTGTTTACCTCAAGGGCGACTGGACTCGCCGTGACCCGGTCATCACCAACTACCTGGCCCGCTACGAGCGCAACGGCGTGCCACTGTACGTGGCCTACCCGCGCAACGGCGACGAGCCGCGCGTGCTGCCGCAGATTCTCACCCCGGGGCTGGTCGTTCAGGCCCTGGAGAACCTCTAGACACTACTGCCCAAGGAGAACACCATGAATCATCGTTTGATTTCTTCACTGATCGTCGCCCTGCTGCTCGGCCTGACCGGTCCCGTTGCTGCGGCACCGGAAGTCGGCCAGCCCGCTCCCGGATTCAACGTGATCGACACCCAGGGCCAGATGCACTCGCTGGCCGATTTCGCCGGCCAGACCGTGGTGCTGGAATGGACCAACCACGAATGCCCGTTCGTGGTCAAGCACTACGAGCCCGGCAACATGCAGATGCAGCAACGCAGCGCGCGTGAAGACCACGATGCGGTCTGGCTGACGGTGATTTCCTCGCGCGCCGGAGAGCAGGGCCACGTCAGCCCGGAACAGGCCGATGAACTGACCGCCGCGCGCGACGCCTTCCCGACCGCGGTCCTGCTCGACGAATCCGGCGACATGGGCCGGGCCTACGATGCGCGCGTGACCCCGCACATGTACATCATCGACGGCGACGGCATCCTGCGCTACATGGGCGGCATCGACTCCAACCCCAGCCGACACGCGGCCGATATTCCCGAGGCCACCCAGTACGTCATGGTTGCGCTGGAGGAAATGGCGGCCGGACAGGAGATCACCCACACAGTCACCCGCCCGTACGGCTGCACGGTCAAGTACTGACACACGCGGCCGGCGTTATAGTCGGGTTTTGCCATTCCGGGCCCGACATGACCGCCAACCGTAACGACTCGCCCGAAACACAATGCATCCACGCCGGTGCCGGGGACTTCCCGGCACCGTTCGGGCTCAACACCCCCATCGTGACCAGCTCGGCGTTCGACTACCGGTCCGAACCGGTTCGCTACCCGCGCTATCACAACACCCTCAACCACGACACCGTGGCGGCCCGCCTGGCTGCCCTCGAGGGCGGCCAGGCCGCGCTGGTCACGGCCAGCGGCATGGGTGCGCTGAGCGCAATCTTTCTGGGCCTGATGCAGCCCGGCCAGCACGCCATTCTGCTCGACGGCCTCTACGGCGGTACCACCGACCTGGTCGAGGGGCTGCTCAAGCCGCTGGGGATGCGCTTTTCGATCTGGAACGGCGATCCGGATCACCTCGAAGGCCTGATCACCGAACACACCCGCCTGATTCACGTCGAATCGCCGACCAATCCGCTGCTGGGCATCGTCGACCTGGCCCGGGTCGCCGAGATCGCGCGACGACACGGCCTGATCAGCCTGATCGACAACACCTTTGCCTCACCGGTCCTGCAGCGCCCGATCCGGTTCGGTTTCGACCTGGTCATGCATTCGGCAACCAAGTACCTGGGCGGTCATTCCGATCTGCTGAGCGGCGCCGTGATCGGTTCGGAAGCGCTGCTCGATCGAATCCGGCCGACCGCGATCCGCCTGGGATCCAGCCTCAACGGGCAGGATCTCGCCCTGCTCGAGCGCTCGCTCAAGACCCTGGTCGTGCGCGTTCGCCAGCAGTCGAGCAGCGCCGGGGAACTGGCCGTCCGACTCAACCGGCATGACGCCGTCAGCCAAGTGTTCTATCCCGGCCTGGGCGATCATCCCGGACATGCGCTGGCGCAAGCGCAGATGGATGGATTCGGCGGCATGCTGAGCTTTCGCCTCGCGCCCGAGATTGATCCGGACGCCTTTCTCGACCGGCTCGATCTGATCCAGCCCGCGGTCAGCCTGGCCGGTGTGGAATCGAGCATTTGCCAGCCCGCGCAAACCAGCCATTCCAGGATCGCGGCGACCGAGCGCGAGCGTCTGGGGATCGACGACCGGCTGATGCGCCTGTCGGTCGGTCTGGAGGCAATCGACGATCTGTGGGATGATCTGTCCGTGGCTTTGCATCCTTCCTGAACCGGATCTGACCGTGGCCCGTCGCCTTCCGCTGATTGTTCTGCTGATCCTGCTGGGCTGGATGTTCTGGTCCAGCCCGACCCTGTCCGGCATCGCATCCGGTGTGGCGGTGTTCTTGTTCGGCATGATGGCCCTGGAGCAGGGCCTGAGAGGTCTGACCGGCGGCACCCTGGAAGCGCTGCTGCGGCGCTCCACCGACCGGCTGTGGAAAGGACTGGCTTTCGGTGCCGGAACCACGGCACTGACCCAGTCGAGCACCCTGGTCTCGTTGCTGACCATCTCGTTTTTAAGCTCCGGACTGCTGGGCCTGAAACAGGGCCTGGGCGTGATCTTCGGCGCCAACCTCGGCACCACCACCGGCGCCTGGCTGCTGGCCGGCCCTGCCCTGCACTTCAACATCGGCGCCGGCGCTTTGCCGTTGCTGACCTTCGGCGTGGTCTTCATCCTCACCCGCAACCGGATTCTGCGCGCCCTGGGCTGGGTTTTGGTCGGGATCGGGTTTCTGTTTCTCGGCATCCAGTGGATGAAAGAAGGTTTTGAAACGTTCCAGCAGGCCTTCGACCTGACCGAGTTCGCCATGACGGGCCTGGGCGGGTTGCTGCTCTACACCCTGGTCGGCATTGCCGCGACCGTGATCATGCAGTCCAGCCACGCCACGCTGATCATCGTGATCACCGCGCTGGCGGCCGGGCAGATCACCTACGACAATGCCCTGGCGGTCTCGATCGGGGCCAACGTCGGCACCGCGGTGTCGACCGGCCTGGCGGCGATCACCACCAACACCGCCGGCCGGCGCCTGGCCGCGGCCCACCTGATCTTCAACCTGGTCACCGGGCTGATTGCACTGGTGTTCATCCAGGGCTTTCTCAGTGCAGTGGAACTGGGCAGCAGCTGGCTGGGCATCGCCGAGGACAATTTCACCATCCGGTTGGCGTTGTTTCATACCCTGTTCAACCTCACCGGCATTGTCGTGATGGTGCCGTTGATGGGCCGGCTGGTCAGCCTGCTCGAGAACCGGATGCCGTCGATGCCGCTTCAGCTGGACCAGCCCAAGTACATCAGCAACAACATGCTCGAAACCCCGGGTGCGGCGCTGGAGGCCACGCGACGGGAACTCTTGCGGCTGTTCCGGCGCGCTTTCAGCCTGATCGCCCAGGTCCTGAACTACGAGGCCGGCCAGCTTCGAAAGGCAGAGTCCCGTGCCCAGCTCGAGACGCTACCGGACCGAATTCGTTCGGTCGACGTGGACGCGCTGTACCTGCGCACGATCAAGCCGCTGCATGGTCTGATCGTGGACTTCATGGCCCGGCTGTCGGTCGAGGGCGACCGGGCCCGCCAGCTCGTGCTGCTGCGGGTCGCCAGCCAGGACCTGATTGAAGGCGTCAAGGACGCCAAGCACCTGCAAAAAAACATGGTCCGGTATCTCAGGGAACCGGACTCGCCGATGGGCAAGGAGTACCTGTCCATGCGTCGGCACCTGGGTCACCTGCTGCGCCAGCTCGACCAGCTGGCGGCCGAAGGAGAGGAGAGCAACGAGGACATGGAACTGGAACTGGCCACCCTGTCCACGCGCGTCGAAGAAAACGACATCGTCGACAATGGCCGCCTCGATGAGCTGATTCGCAACAACCGAATCAACGCCGAACAGGCCACTTCGTTGATGAACGACAATGCCTACACCAATCGCATCGCCCGCAACCTTCTCAACATGGCCCGGGCCGTCTTCCAGCCCTTCGCTGCACTCGACCCGGAGTTGCGCGACGCCATTGCCCTCAACCCCGGCGAGGTCCGGGCCTTGCTGAACGAGTTGAACACGGCCAATTCACAACAAGAGAAGACCGATCCATGAGTGGAACACTGCAGGACAAGCTTCGAAAGTTTCTGTCGAAAAAAACGCGCAAGCAGATCGAGAAACAGGACAAGCTGCGCAAGCTGCTGGCCAAGATGCGCAAAAAACAGAAAAAGCTCGAGCAGGAACTGGCCGACGAGACCAATCCCGAAACCCAGGCCGAGTTGCGCAAGGACATCCGCATTCTCAAAGAACAGCGGCGCAAGGGGCTGGAGCATTTGCAGTCGCTGCGCGAACGCGCGCCGGAGTGAACGCGCCCCTGAGGGGCACGGAGCCGGGCATGAGCGGACACGATCCAAGGGCATGATCGTGTCGAAACAGCTTGCCGGCGGGCCGTCACCTTGAGATTCAGGCAGCTACCGCTGACCGTTGCGCTGCTGGCGCTGGCATGGGCATTCTGGGCCAGCCCGACCCTGACCGAGATCGCCGCCGGGGTAGCGGTGTTCCTGTTCGGCATGATGGCGCTGGAACAAGGTTTCAAGGCCTTTACCGGAGGCACGCTGGAGGCCATTCTCAGACGATCGACCGATCGCCTGTGGAAAAGCCTGGCGTTTGGCGCGATCGCCACCACGATCACCCAGTCCAGCTCGCTGATCTCGGTCATCACCATCAGTTTCCTGAGCGCCGGGCTGCTCGGTCTGGCCCAGGGCATCGGCGTGATCTTCGGTGCCAACCTGGGCACGACGTCCGGGGCCTGGCTGATGGCCGGTTTCGGAATACGGGTCAATATTTCGGCCTATGCCATGCCGCTTTTGACCTTCGGCGTGATCCTGATCTTCAATCGTTCCAGGACCGTCAAGGGCCTGGGTTACGTCATGACCGGGATCGGCTTCCTGTTTCTCGGCATCCACTTCATGAAAGAGGGTTTCGAGACCTACCAGCAAACCATCGACTTGAGCCAGTACGCGGTCGCCGGCCTGAAGGGCCTGCTGCTCTACACCTTGCTCGGCGTGATCGCCACGGTCGTGATGCAGTCCAGTCATGCGACCCTGATTCTGACCATCACCGCGCTGTCGGTCGGACACATCACCTACGACAATGCCCTGGCGCTGTCGATCGGGGCCAACGTCGGCACCACCATCACCGCGCTGATCGGAGCCGTGGGCGCCAACATCGCCGGCCGCCGCCTGGCCGCCGCCCACCTGGTGTTCAACGTGACCACCGGCCTGATCGCGCTGGTCTTCATCCAGGTTTTTCTCCTCGCCGTGGATACGATGAGCGGCTGGCTGGGGATCGCGCCGGACAATCACACCCTGAAGCTGGCCCTGTTCCACACGCTGTTCAACCTCACCGGCATCATCGTCATGGTGCCGTTCATCACGCGCCTGGTGGACGTGCTCGAACGACGCATGCAGCCGCGTCGAATCAAGCTCGATGAGCCGAAATTCATCAACGAGACCATGCTGGAGACTCCGGGGGCGGCACTGGAGGCCACTCGCCGCGAGCTCCTGCGGCTGTTTCGACGGACCTTCAGCCTGATCGCCCAGGTCCTGAATTATGAAACCGGCGAACTTCGCCAGGCGCAGCGCCGAACCGATCTGGCCACTTCGCCGGAGCGCATCCAGATCACCGACGTCGACGAGGTCTACGCGCGCAGGATCAAGCCACTGCACGGCCTGATCCTGGAATTCCTGGCACGCCTGCCGGTCAGCGGCAAGCGCGCTCAGCAACTGGTCATGCTGCGCATCGCCAGCCAGGACCTGGTCGAGGCAGTCAAGGATGCCAAGCACCTGCAAAAAAACATGGTTCGCTACCTGGCTTCCAGCAATCTCTACCTGCGCGATGAGTACCTGGCGCTGCGACAAACCCTCGGCTACCTGCTCAACCGGCTGGACAACCTGGCCGATGAAACCACGCGCAATGACGACATCGAACTGGCCCTGTCGGAGCTGTCGTCCGATATCGAGGAGCACGACATCGTCAACAACGGCCGTCTCGACGAGTTGATCCGGGAACGACGGATTACCCCCGAACAAGCCACCTCGCTGATGAACGACAACAGCTACTGCTACCGGATCGGAAAAAACCTGCTGGCCATGGCCCGGGCCTGTTTTCAGCCGTTCGAGGAACTGGACGCCGAATTGCGCGAGGCGATCGAACTGCATCCCGACGAAGTCCGCGAAATCCTTGCCGAACCGATCAGCGAAATCGAATCAAACGTCGGTGACAGTCCCCGCTGATCCGTCATATTTCTGTCATACTTTGCCTTCAGACGGGGTGATCGCGGCACTGGATCCAACCTTGGTCTCGACTTTTGGCGCCGTGACAGAGCCAGAAGAGACCGAATCCGGGCGTCAAGAACCGCAGCAAGTCTGCTCCAGAACATTTGGGGCCCGGCCTGGCTGCGCGTCATCCCGATCCGGTTTGACTTATGAGGGACCCCATGAGCAACGGCGCGCAGCAATCGGTCAACGGCGACCACGATCCGCTGGACATGAGCCAGTACCGCATCGACCGCCTGCCCAAGCGCGAGCGTTCGACCACCGAGGTCTGGATGGCCCGCG
>REEW01000008.1 GCA_007694885.1 Wenzhouxiangella sp.
CCGGCGGCCGCTACATGGCCCCGGACCTGTTCGCCGCCGGCGGCACCGCGCTGGTGGCGGCCGAACTGGCCCGCGCCGGCAAGCTGGTCGACGCCCCGACCTGCACCGGCAGGGGCCTGTTTGCCGAGCTTGAAAACGTCCGCGCCACCGAAGGCCAGGAAGTCGTGCGCACCGTGGCCGCGCCGTTCAAGCCGCGCGGCGGCTTCGGCATCCTCTACGGCAACCTGGCCCCCGAGGGCTGCGTGATCAAGCTGGCCGGCCACGGCCGCCTGCAGCATTCGGGCCCGGCGCGCGTGTTCGACGGCGAGGAAGCCGCCTTCGAAGCCGTCCAGGCGGGCTTGATCCAGGCCGGCGACGTGGTCGTGATCCGCTACGAGGGCCCGCGCGGCGGGCCGGGCATGCGCGAGATGCTGGCCGTGACCGCCGCCATCGTCGGCCAGGGCCTGAGCGACTCGGTCGCCCTGATCACCGACGGCCGCTTCAGCGGCGCGACCTATGGCTTCATGGTCGGCCACGTGGCGCCCGAAGCCGCCGACGGCGGCCCGCTGGCCTTCCTGGCCGACGGCGATGAGATCACCATCGACGTCGACGCCCAGACCCTGAACACCGACGCCGACCTGGCCGAGCGCGCGCAAGGCTGGCAGGCGCCGCCGCCGGCCGCCACCCAGGGCGTGTACGCCCGCTACATCGCCCAGGTCTCCAGCGCTTCCAAGGGCGCTGTGACCGGATTCCCGTTTGATCGCTGAATCACTTTGAATCGCCAAGGAGTTATCCCATCATCATGAAAATCTGGACCGAAGCCGACCACCAACGCAACGCCCTGTCGGGGCAGACCATCGCCGTCATCGGCTATGGCAGCCAGGGCAGGGCGCACGCGCTCAACCTGAAAGACGCCGGCCACGACGTGGTCATCGGCGCGCGCACCTCCGGCGCAAGCTGGGACAAGGCCCAATCCGACGGCTTCCGCGTCGCCGAGCCGAAGGATGCCGCGGCCTCGGCCGGCCTGATCGCCCTGCTGACCCCCGACATGGCCCAGCCCCAGGTCTACGGCCAGATCGAGTCGGCCATCCAGCCCGGCGCGGCGTTGCTGTTCGCCCACGGCTTCAACATCCACTTCGGCAGCATCCAGCCCCGCTCCGACATCGACGTGATCATGGTGGCGCCGAAGGGCCCCGGCGACCTGGTCCGGCGCCAGTACCAGGAAGGCCGCGGCGTGCCCTGCCTGCGCGCCATCCATCAGGACGCATCGGGCCAGGCCGCCGACAAGGCCTTTTCCTACGCCCACGGCATCGGCGGCACCCGCGGCGGGGTGCTGGATACCACCTTCCAGGAAGAAACCGAAACCGATCTGTTCGGTGAGCAGGTCGTGCTGTGCGGCGGCACCGCCGAGCTGGTCATCCGCGGCTTCGAGACCCTGGTCGAGGCCGGCTACCAGCCCGAGGTTGCCTACTTCGAGTGCCTGCACGAACTCAAACTCATCGTCGACCTGCTGCACGAAGGCGGCATGGCCAAGATGTACGAGTTCATCTCCGACACCGCCGCCTACGGCGACCTGACCCGCGGCCCGCGCATCATCGACGAGGGCACGCGAGAGCGCATGCGCGAAGTCCTGGCCGAAATCCAGAACGGAAAGTTCGCGCGCGACTGGATCCTGGAAAACCAGGCCGGCCTGCCGCAGCACCGCGCCCTGATGCGCCAGCGCACCGGGCACGAGATCGAGCGCGTCGGCAAGGCCTTGCGCGGCCGCATGAGCTGGCTGCAGCCCAAGGCCAAGGCCGGCGACAAGAAATCGGACAAGGCGGCCTGACGGAGGCGATCCCATGACCCTGGTGAATGCTCAGGCCCGACCCGCCACCGCCACCATCTCCGGCGCTCACCTGTTCGTGCGCTGCCTGCGCGAGCTGGGCGTGGACACCGTGTTCGGTTATCCCGGCGGCGCCATCATGCCGATCTACGATGCCCTGCCCAATTCCGGCATCACCCACATCCTGACCCGCCACGAGCAGGGCGCGGCCCTGGCTGCCGACGGCTATGCCCGGGTCAGTGGTCGGGTCGGGGTGTGCATGGCCACTTCCGGGCCCGGCGCGACCAACCTGGTCACCGGCCTGGCCAACAGCTTTCTGGATTCGGTGCCGGTGGTGGCCATCACCGGCCAGGTCGCCACCGGGCTGATGGGTACCGATGCTTTCCAGGAAGTCGACATGTTCGGCATCACCATGCCGATCGTCAAGCACAGCTATATCATCCGCTCCACTGAAGACATTCCGCGGGTGCTGGCCGAAGCCTTTCATATCGCCGGCGATGGCCGCCCCGGCCCGGTCCTGATCGACATCCCCAAAGACATCACCGTGCGCCAGATTGCCGATGCCATCGAGCTGCCGCGCCATGCCGCCCGCGCCGCCGTGCCGGCCCCGGGCGTGGACCTGGCCGCCGAGGCCATGGCCACCGCGCTGCGGCCGCTGTTCTACATTGGTGGCGGGGTCGAGATTGCCCAGGTCGAGCACGCCGTGCGCGGCCTGGTCGAGGCAACCGGCTTTCCCTTCGTCAGCACGCTCAAGGCGCTGGGCTCGGTGCCCACCGACCATCCCAACTTCATGGGCATGCTGGGCATGCACGGCAAGAAGGCGGCCAACCTGGCCATCCAGGAGTCCGACCTGCTGATCGTGTGCGGCGCGCGCTTCGACGACCGCGCCACCGGCAAGC
>REEW01000145.1 GCA_007694885.1 Wenzhouxiangella sp.
CGTCCGTGGTCGCGGTCAAGGAAGCCTCCGGCGATCTCGGCCAGATGGCCGAGGTGCTGCAGCGGGTCGTGCGCGCTGCCGACCAGCCCTTCTACGTGGTCTCCGGCGACGACGCCCTGACCCTGCCGCTGATGGCCATCGGCGGCCATGGCGTGGTCTCGGTGGCATCCAACCTGGTGCCGGAACGGATGGTGGCGATGGTCGAGGCCGCCCGAACCGGCGACTTCGCCGCCGCCCGCGAGATCTACTTCGAGCTGCTGCCGATCTTCCAGGTCGCCTTCGTCGAATCCAACCCGGTCCCGATCAAGGCGGCGATGAACCTGTGCGGTATCCCGGTCGGCAGCGTTCGCAGCCCGCTGGCGCCGCTGACCGAAGCCAGTCAGGCGCGACTGGAAAACGTCTTGCGCGAAACCGGCCTGATCGACTGAGCCGCAACGAGAGCACGTGCGACACTAGAGGCTGACCCATCACCCTGCAGGAGCAGCCGGCATGAACAAGGCCCTGATCGTGATCGACGTGCAAAACGACTTCTGCCCCGGCGGCGCCCTGGCCGTGCCCGGCGGCGACGAGATCGTCGCCGGCATCAATGCGCAAATGGCCCGCGCCGGCGCGGTGGTGCTGACCCAGGACTGGCATCCCCCCGGCCACTCCTCGTTTGCCAGCCGATACGACGGCCGCTCACCGCACGAAACCATCGACATGCCCTACGGACAGCAGGTCTTGTGGCCCGATCACTGCGTGCAGGGCTCTCGCGGCGCCGATTTCCATCCCGACCTGGACACCACCCGCGCCGACCTGATCATCCGCAAGGGATTCAGGGTCGGGATCGACAGCTATTCCGCGTTTTTCGAAAACGACCAGACCACGCCGACCGGGCTTGAAGGATACCTGCGCACGCGCGGTCTGACCCATCTGACCCTGGTCGGCCTGGCAACCGATTTCTGCGTAGCCTGGTCGGCGCTGGATGCTGCACGGCTGGGCTTCAAGGTGCAGGTGCAAACCGACCTTTGCCGGGCGATCGACCTGGACGGCTCGCTGAAACAAGCCCGGGAAAACATGCGCGCGGCCGGAGTCGAGCTGGCTTGAGAAACAGCGGTGAACCGGGGCCGCGCTTCCATGCCATGGTCGAGGCCATGCGCGGCAAGCTGCAGCGCGACCGCGACGCCATCCGGGGAATCGAGATTCCGCCGATCTGACCCCGACTGAAGTCCATTGTTTCTTGCGTCCGGCGACAATGCCGAGTCGCGTCAGACCATCGGCTTTGCCCTAGAGCGAATCATTTGCTGTTCTTTCCGGTCTTGTTCTTGACATCACCGTACTTGGCTTTGGCCTTGCCGAGATTCTTCTCGGCCTTGCCCGTGTACTCCTTGGTCTTGTTGCCGGTCACCTTGCCGACGACTTCCTTGACCTTGCCCTTGGCCTGGTCCTTGCGGCCTTCAACCTGATGCTTGTTCATACGTAGAACTCCTGGTGATGATGGTGCCTGGAATGCGCCTGCTGCGATGGAACCTTGCAGACGCGATCTGGAGTTGTCACGATAGTTGAAACTTCGGATTTTCTCGGTGCGTTGGCCAACGTATGCCGGGGCATCCAGCAACGGACCGGCAGCAGGAATCAACTGGCATCAGTACCCTGACTCGGCTAGGCTGAACCTGGCGATAGCGGGCACGGACTGAGCATGCTGGGAAATCTGGGCAACAAGGATCGGCGCGGGCGGCAGGCGCGCATCGGTCATCACGGGCGCAAGCTGCGGGTCAGCCGCACCGGCGGGGTGTCCCTGCGCCATGCCGTTCGAACTGGCCGTATCGGCTTGAGCGCGAACACCAGCCGCGGCCTGCGCCTGTCCAGCGCGCTGGGACGCGGCACCCAGGTCGCCAGCCAGAACGGTCGCTTCATTCTGCGCGGGCGCTACGGCAAGGGGCCGGTCAAGTTCAACCTGTCGAAATCCGGCCTGTCGGCCTCGCTGGCCAGCGACGTCGGCCGCCTCAACCTGACCAACCCCGGGCGCTCATCGGCCAAGCTGTTCGGCGTGCAGGTGCGCGGGCGCAAGGCGGCCTCCATCAACGCCGGGATGCTGGCAGCAACAGCCGTTGTCGCCCTGATCAAGATGGCGGTCGTGCTGCTGGTGGTCACGGCCAAGGCACTGGCCTGGCTGGTGGCGGCCGCCACCGAGAGCGCACAGGCGCTGCTGGCACGCTGGCAGACCGCCCGATCGAACAAGGCCTTCGGGGCGCATTATGCCGAGCTGGAGGCATTCACCGGCGGTCTGGATTCGGCATTACTGCCCGATGATGCCAGCCGCCTGAGATTGATCGGTCACCTGCTCCTGAACTGCGGGCGTTTCGATTCCGATCAGCTCAAGTCCCGCTTGCAAGAGCGCGGCGCCAGTCTGCGTTCGAAACGCCAGCGCGCTGAACTGACGGCGCTGGCCGATCCCATCGAACTGGGGAGCGAGACTACGGCCAACATGGACCTCGATCGTCGCCAGACCTGGTGCCTGCTCGCCGCCCGGGGCTTGTTCCATGGCAAGGATTCCGAAACGGTTCTGGAACTGTTCCTGGCCCTGGATGATTTGTGCCTGGCCGTAGACGACAGGACCGAAGCGCAGGAAGACCTGCTGGCCCTGATCGCCGAAGCCGGGCGGATTCGCCTCAGCGTGCAGCATGCGGGAGAAGTCAGCGCCAGTGAAATTCAGGATCCGC
>REEW01000007.1 GCA_007694885.1 Wenzhouxiangella sp.
CCACCACGCGGCCTTCGCAGGCGAGATACAGCGGGTCATAGCCCAGCAGTTCGCAAAAGCCATCGGCGAGGAGCGCGCGCGACTCTACCTGAAATCGATCGGCTACGGCAATGCCGAGGCATCAATGGAGCAGGGCGACTACTGGCTGGCTGACGGCCCGCTGGCCATCTCGGCCCATGAACAGATCGACTTCCTTCAGCGCCTGTACCGCAACGAACTGCCGTTCCAGACCGCGCACCAGCGCCTGGTCAAGGATGTGATCATCGTCGAGGCCGGACGCGACTAGATGTTGCGCGCCAAAACCGGCTGGACCGGACAGATTAGCTGGTGGGTGTGGGCTGGGTGGAATGGCCCGACGGCCCGGTCTTCTTCGCACTCAACATCGACACCCCCAATCGCATGGCCGACCCGGCCAAGCGCGAACAGATTGCCCGCGCCGTGCTGCAGTCCATCGGCTAGGGCTGAACGATGATCTCGGCTACCTGCACCTGCGGGCCTTCAGCACCCGGTTCGGTCCACGTCACCAGCAGGCGCTCGCCCTTCAGATTGACCAGCTTCGGAAAACCACTGATCCGCCCGGCATCCAGCGTGGTCAGCTCGCGCTGATCCTTCAATCCCGCATCCTGATCAAAGCGCGCCAGCTGCAGCCGCGCCGCGCCATCGACCTGGTCCAGCCACGACACCACAAAACCGCCCTGCCACCAGGCCAGATCGACCCGACCCAGGGCACGTTCCGATCCCAGCGTGGCCCGATGCGCGAAGCTGGCACCGGTGTCTTGCGATCGGGCCAGCTCGACCCGGGGGATGCCGTCGGCACCGAGCGTGAACCAGGCAGCGATCAGTTCCTGGCCACTGGCGATCAAGGCCGGACCGTTGACCGGACAGGCGTGGATGCGCCAGTCGTCGGCGTGGATCCTGACCGGATCGGTCCAGCCCTGGTCCAGTCGGCGTACGATGCGAATATCGCGGACTTCATCGGCACTGCGACCGCGATAGATCACCACTGGCCCCGAGTCCGTCATCACTGAGGCGGTCTGGCAGCAATCGCACACCCGCTCATCCAGCAAGGCCGGCTCGGACACCCGCCCGACGGCATCGACCACGGCCGCTCTCAGCGTCATGTCGCCCTGGCCGTGCTGATGATGGTCGTGCGCATGGCCGTCATGCCCGTGACCGCCGTCGGCCGTCTCGCGCCCATCCAGCCAGACCACGCCGGCGCGATCTGTGCTCAAGGGAAAGTAGCTGACGAAACCGTGCTCGGTCTGCGTGCCGTCATCGTGCGGGCTGAACGGTTCTGACCAGCTTCGGCCCTGATCGGTCGAGACCGCCATCACCACGTCGTAGGCATACGTTCCCGGCCCCGACTTGACCAGCCAGTGTGCCAGCCAGGCGCCATTGCCCAGTTCGAACAAGCGCGGCTTGTCCGCCCAGTTGGCGAACCAGTCGTCTCCCCGCGCAACCTCGCCCACTGCATCGAAAGCCTCGCCGTCAAACACGGCAAAGCGAAACGCATGCCCGCGCCCGACGCGCTCCAACCAGCTCAAGACCGCCCGACCATCGGACAAGCTCGTCCAGGTTGATGCCGAACTGCCGGCGCCGGCGGGACTGGGCAAGGCTCGCAGGTCAGCCAGAACCACAGTGCTGAATAACAAGCACCCGATGACCGCCAACATCCGCAGCGCGGGCCACAGATCCCTGGCTCGTCCTGCTCGCCGCCATGCCGCGGTGCGAGTCATCTGTTCCATCGCTCATTCATCCGCTTGATCGCCACTGCACTAGCGTAATCGAATGTAGGGCGAAGGCTTGCCGACGAGCATGCCACCCGAATCGAACACCCGACCGTGGACTCCTCACGCAACCCAAGACTGACCGTTTCATGAGATTGGATTCGTTGCAAGCGTATATTCGGCCTTTTGTTGATCAACCGCGAACAGCGATCGGGCCAACATGAGTTCCGCGCAGCCATCGAGTTTCTAACCGACGGAGGTCAATTCAGCAAATCCGCGGCAGCGGATCATCCTCCAGTTCATCGATCAAACGCTGACCGCCCAGGCTGGTGGTCAGGGTGACCGGGCCTTTCTTCCCGCCCACGGTGCCGATCACCGCCGCATCGGGCGCAACACCGGACAAACGCAACTCGCGCACGACGTCGTCGGCCTCGTCGGGCGCGATCACGGCCACCACCCGGCCCTCGCAGGCCAGGTACAGCGGGTCGTAGCCGAGCAGCTCGCACACCGCCTGAACCGGCTCGCTCAGGGGGATGGCGTTTTCTTCCATGGCGATGGACAGGCCGGATTCGCGGGCCAGGTCCAGGGCGACGGTCGCCAGCCCACCGCGGGTGGGGTCGCGCATGAAGCGCAGGCCACGACGTTTCATCAGCATCTCGGTGATCGGCAGCACGCTGGCCGAGTCCGATTTCAGGTCGCCTCTCAAGCCGTATTCCTCGCGCGCCAGCAGCACGGCCGTGCCGTGGTCGCCGACCGGCCCGGAGACGATCAGCTTGTCGCCGGGCTGAATCCGGTCCTGGCCCAGAACGTGCTCGTTCGGGACCACGCCCAGACCGGTGGTGGCCAGGTAAACTCCGCCGCATTCGCCCCGCGACAGGACCTTGGTATCCCCGGCCACGACCTTGACCCCGGCCTCTTTGGCCGCTGCGGCCAGCGCATCCACGATGCGTTCGAGCAAAGCGGTCTCGGTGC
>REEW01000006.1 GCA_007694885.1 Wenzhouxiangella sp.
TTGCTTGGTGCGCAACCCTGACCAATCCGGTGAAGGTTTGAAACTGACCCGGAACAAGGTGCGGCCACGATGATGGCAGCGCTTGACCCCGCTGCCGGGCGCTTTCATACTGGAAGTGAACAGCCAACAGCGGCCGGAGTACGCGAGAACGGCCGCGGGAGTGGATGCATGACCGTCACTCGCCGAAACCTGCTCAAGGGGGCCGTTGCCGCGACCGTGGTCGCCGGGGCGTCCGGTTCTGTGGCCCGGGCCTCCAGCCAGGACTTTCAACCGGCCTATCTGCGCCTGGCCGAGGCCGGTTTGCTCGACGAGCGCATCGAGGCCATCGCCGCGCAGTACGATCGGTGCGAACTTTGCCCGCACCGCTGCGGGGTCAACCGCAACGATGGCGAGACCGGCCTGTGCGGCGCCTCGGCCCGGGTCCAGGTCTACAGCCACGCGCCTCATTTCGGCGAAGAAATTCCGCTGGTCGGTCGGCGCGGCTCGGGCGCGATCTTTTTCTCCCACTGCAATCTGCGCTGCGTGTTCTGCCAGAACTGGCCGGTGGCCCACGAGGGGCGCGGCCGCGGGGCCACCGATCGTCAACTGGCCGACCGGATGATCGATCTGCAGCGGCGCGGCTGCCACAATATCAACCTGGTCACCCCGACCCATGTCCTGCCCAGCATCGTGCGTGCGCTCGCTATCGCCGTTCGGCGGGGCTTGCGCCTGCCGCTGGTCTACAACACCAGCGGCTACGAGCGGGTTGAAATGATCCGCCTGCTCGACGGCATCGTCGACATCTACCTGCCGGACCTGAAGTTCATGGACGGGGCGCAGTCTGAGCGCCTGGCCATGGAACGGGCCGGCGACTACCCGGCCATGGCCCAGGCCGCGATCCTGGAAATGCATCGCCAGGTCGGCACCCTGGTCACCGACGAGCGCGGCAACGCCCTGCGCGGGCTGATGATCCGCCACCTGGTCATGCCCAACCGGGTCGCCGGCACGCGCGAGTTCGTGGCCTGGGTGGCCGAGCACCTGCCGCTGGATACCTACGTCAACATCATGCCGCAGTGGCGGGTCGAGCACCGCGCCTTCGAGCACGAGGACATCGCCCGCGGGATTACCGTCGGTGAATTCCTCGAAGCCATGGACTGGGCGCGCGCGGCCGGGCTGACCAATCTCGACGAGCGTTCCGTGTCGGCGGAGAAGGTCTACCGGCAGCGACTGGCGTCCTGATCGTTCAGGCGGCCCACAGGCCGCCGATGGCGTGACCGCAGCCCGGACAACGCCCGTCGTCCAGATCGACTTCGTCAACAAAAAAGCCCAGTCGGCTGATCAGCGGATGCGAGCACTTCGGGCACACCGTGTTCTCGCCCTCGTGCCCGGTGACCCGGCCCACGTAGACGTACTCCAGCCCGCAGTCCAGGGCCACGCGACGGGCCTGGTCCAGGGTCGAGACCGGTGTTTGCGGCAGGTTGGTCAACTGGTAGAGCGGGTAGAACCGCGCCAGGTGCAGCGGCGTGTCGGTGCCGAGTTCAGAACGGATCCACTCGCACATGCGGGCAATGTCTTCCATGTTGTCGTTCAGGCCGGGAATGACGATGGTGGTGATCTCGAGATGGACGTCGCTGGCGCGCAACTGGAGCAGGGTATCGAGGATGGGTTGGAGACGGCCGCCGACCAGGTCGCGGTAGAAGGTCTGGTCGAAGGCCTTGAGATCGACGTTGACCGCATCGAGCAGGCCGGTCAGCGCGGCCAGCGGCTCGGGGCGGATGAACCCGCCGGTGTGCATGAGGTTGAGCAGTCCGGCGGCCCTGGCCTGCTCGGCGATGGCGATCATGTACTCGTAGAACACCACCGGCTCGCCGAAGGCATAGCTGATCGAACCCAAGCCGGCCTCCCTGGCCTGGGCGATGACGGCGTCCGGCGGCATGTCGTAGGCGTGCACCTCGTGCGGCGCCACCAGGGCCATGTCCCAGACCTCGCAGAACTTGCAGCCCAGGTTGCAGCCGGCGGTGGACAGGGCCAGGGTGCGGCTGCCGGGATGGACGTGGAAAAACGGCAGGCGCTCGATCGGCTCTTCCTGCACGATCACCGGGTTGGCATAGGCCAGGGTCTGGCCCTTGCCGCCGTGATTGCGTCGCACCCGGCAACGCCCGGTCTCGCCCGGGGCCAGCTGGCACTGCCACGGACACAGATCGCAGCGCAGCCGCTCACCGTCCAGCGCCTGGAACCAGGCCGCCGGACGCGGTCGGACCAGGCCGCGTCCGCCTTGGTCCGGCATCTCGCCGACCTGGGCCGGCGCGACGCCGGCGCGCGCCAGGCACATCACGCACAAACCGGCCGCGCTGCCCTGAAGCAGGCCGCGCCGGGCGCTGGACTGGGGTTGGTCGAGTTGTGCTTGCGAGTGTTTCGAGGACACTTGTTTCGTGGACATAAGTCACCGCCTGGCGATCAGTAACGCGGCCAGCGCTGTCCCGTTCACGATGGCTGCCAACAGGAAGCAGGCCACAATTCCCATGATAGGCGCGATCAGCACGCTTGCCAAGGCGGCGCCTGCGCAGGCGCCGACCAGTTCGATGCCGTAGACCAGGCCGGCCGAGCGTTCCGGGCGGCGGTTGACGGCCCGGAAGGCGGCGGCGGTCAGCGGAAAATCGATGCCGTTGAGCAGGCCGGCGGTGAAGGTCAGGGCGG
>REEW01000005.1 GCA_007694885.1 Wenzhouxiangella sp.
GGAGGAATCCTTCGTCCACGTCTTCGAAACCTCGCCGTTGAAAGACATTACCGACGATTCGGTCACCGTGACCTATGTCTCCAACTTCAACTTCCACAGCGACACCGACAGCTTTCAGTTCGTGGCCAGTGACGGCCTTGCCGACAGCAATGTGGGAACGGCCTCAATCAACGTGGAGCGCAATTTCCGTCCACCCGTTGCCCATGATCAGCTCGTCGAAACCCTCGAAGATGAACCGGTCGACATTGTCCTGACCGCCGACGACCCCGACGGCATCCTCGGCTTCGATTTCAATGGCCTGGACGTCCTGACCTACCACATTGTCGAACCGCCGGCCCATGGCACGCTGTCGCCGGTGACCGCAGACAACGCCACGGCGACCATGAACTACACGCCCGATCCGGACTACTACGGCGAGGACCGCTTTGTTTTCCTCGCCAATGATGGTGTGGATGATTCCGAGCCGGCCGAGGTGACCATCGAGGTGATCTACGTCGACGATCCTCCGCGGGTCACAGCGCTTTCGGTGCCGCCGCGCATCGGCCTGGGATTTCCGTTCACGATCAATGGCGAATTCGAAGATGACGGTGCCGAGGGTTACTCGACAACCCTGCTGGCCGGTGACGGCAGCCCGATGCAGTTCAAGGGTGGTGTCATCGATGGCCCTGAGCCACGCCTGGACGGGATCCTGCTGATCGAGCCGCCCCAGGGGCGGGGGATTGGGCGGGCGGTGGCCCAGCATGTCTACACGGCCCCGGGTCCCCGGCAGATGACCTGGTGCGTGGCTGACCAGCTTGGCCGTGAAGATTGCGGACAAGTTTCCGTGGCGCCCGAGCCGCTGGTCAGTCTGGGGGTCACCCTGCCCGGTGATCATGGGGAGATACCGCCGGCACCGGTCCAGGCAGGCGAAGATTTCTATATCGATGTGGTCGTCGGCAACCTCGAGCCGGATGGGGTCGCCGGACTCATCGCTCAGTCGATCGCTATGACAGGCACGATCGATGGCGCCGGCGTCACCTTCACCGGGGCATCGGAAACTAGTTGCCAGATCAGCGCCGACGGAAAGGACATCAGCTGCGACTTTGGCGATTTCCAGGTCGGCGAAGAGCGCACCGTTCGGCTGTTTTTTGCCAGCGACGGCGATAATGTCGATGACATCCTCGCCTCCATCGATCTGAGCTTCAGCACGGACTCGCCGGCGGTCAACGAGATCATGAGCACCAGTGCGGTGCGCACGATTGAATCGGTGATCAGGATTTTCAGAGATCGTTTCGTGACAGAGTGATCAGCCGGAAGTACAGCAACAGGCACACCGAACTCTCCGCGCCACGCGCCGGATCAGCGCATCGAGGTTGGCGGTGACGACGGGCGGGTGCTCTTCGACGGGTCGAACTGGCAGTTGATCCCCTCACGACACCGCAACCGCTGTGACTGATTGGGCAGAATGAACCGAATCAGGGCGGCCCGGGGGCGGCGATCTGTTGCCCAAGGGTATCGCCAATGGCATGCTCGCCAGGCCTGTTTTTCATGGTGTTATGGTGCCAGCAATGGATCTCGCAGCCAACGTATCGGCAGGGTTGAAAACAAGAGCGGCGCGGATCGGCGCGCTGGCCGGTGTGCTGGTACGCCGGATGCGCCTGCTGGGCTGGCTGGCGCTGGCCGCGGCGGCCTGGCTGTGGCTGGTGCTGTTCGTGATCCTGGGCTCGATCCCGCACTTTCTGCTCGCTGTGCCGGCCGCGGCCGTCGGCGTGATCTTGCTGCTGCCGGGCCTGGTCTTGCTGGCCGCCACCCTGGGACTGCAAACCCTGACCCGGCTGCCGGAACGCCTCGGCGCCGCCCCGGCAACCCAGGCGACCGGGGCCGTACCGAAAAAACGCCGGGGCCCGATCGGGCTGTTGCGCAAGCTGTGGGCGATCCGGCGCGAGATGCTCGGCTACAAGCTGGTGCTGGTGCGCTACGCCGGTGCCGTGCGGCTGTTCACCCTGCCGGTGCTGCTGGTCATCAGTCTGGCGGTGCTCGCCTGCGTGTTCCAGTTACTGCTGGTCGTCTTGAGCCTGCCGCTGGTGCTGGTCTCGCTCGCTTTCTGATCGGCCCAGGCCGGCTTTGTCCAGCAGGGTCGGAATCTGTTTTTTGAACGGAAAGAAGCCTTTGACGGCGTGCGGCCAGGCCTGATGGTCCCAGTCGCGCCGAAGCCGGTGCAACGCCAGGCCGCGCTCGGCCAGCTCGGTCTCCAGACGGGCCAGGCCATCGGCCAGGGGACCGACCGGCGCTTCGCTGGTCAGCACCGACCCGACACCGGCCGCTGAGGCCTGATCGGCGATCCGGTCTGCATCCAGACCTTCGATACGGCAGGCATCCAGCCCGGATTGCCCGCCCAGCCTCTCGACGGCGTCGTCCACCGCATGATCCAGAAAAGCAGCCGCCTTGTCGCCGAACGGCCAGGGTGCCTGCCGATGTCCGCCATTGGCAACGACCAGCCCGGCCAGTGGGAGGTCTTCGGCCACGAACTGCGGGACGCACAGGTCGTCGCCGTGGACCAGCAGCAGCATGGGCTGACCGGTCGGAACTGGTTCGAGTTCGGACAGCGGCTGGCGCGAATACGACGCTTCATCACGAACGGGATCGGCGTGTTCGGCCAGGCCGGTCGGCCGGTAGCGGCC
>REEW01000012.1 GCA_007694885.1 Wenzhouxiangella sp.
GTGGTCTACGACATCTCCGGCAAGCCGCCGGCGACGATCGAGTGGGAGTAGGGTGATGGCTGCACCGGAGCAGGGAGCCGGCACGGCGTCCTCGTGGCCCCGGTTTGCAAACCTGGCCGAGTACCGGTCGGCGCTGACCGATCAGCAGGAAGTCTTCAAGGCCCGCTGGCTCTGGGGCCAGCACCTCGAGGCCGCTTGCGCCGGTACGGGCTCGTATCCGGGCTATTGCGGCGTCTGCGGGCGGGCAACGGAGTTTTCCTTCACTGCCGGCAGCGGCGGGCCGGTCAATCTGCGCGAGGAAATGGCCTGTAGCCAGTGCGCTCTGAATGCCCGCATTCGAGTTGTCCTGCACTTGCTGAGTCGGAATGCCCCACCCGGAAACACGGCCCGGATTTACCTGACCGAACAGACCACCCTGCTGTACAAATTTGTTCGCGCGCACTGGCCGAACGTGACCGGCAGCGAATACTTCGGCGAGGACATGCGTCCCCGGCTCGTCCAGTACCTCAAGCACCTGGTCGGGCAGCGCGAAGCCTTGCGCCACCAAGACGTCACGGCCCTGACGTTTTCCGACGAGAGCCTGGACGTCATCGTCAGCTGCGACGTGCTCGAGCACGTTCCCGATTACCGAGCCGCGCTGGCCGAGTTCGCCCGGGTGCTGGTGCGCGGCGGCCGCCTGTTGTTGACGGTTCCGTTCATGGAGCAGTCCGCCGACACCACGGTTCGGGCCCGGTTGCGTGATGACGGCAGCATCGAGCACCTGGAAGAGCCGGAATACCACGGCGATCCGGTCGACCCGAACGGGGTGCTGGCCTTCTACAACTTCGGCTGGGATCTGCTCGAAGAGGTCCGCAAAGCGGGTTTCCGGGACGCTCGATGGTGTCTGCCGTGGGCGCCCGCGGAAGGGCTTTTTCTGGGCCTGTGGGCGCTGGAGGCCCGACGCTGACCCGGAGACGGCAGTCCACGCCGCAACTGCGCGCGATCACCGCTCCTTGCTTTTGCCTGTCCGCCTTTCGCGGCGCCCGATCCTCAGGCGCCGTTCACTGGTGCGGCGCCGTCGGCGGCATCGATGCCGACAAGGTCGGTAGCAGGCGCAGTTGGATCAGGTGGCTTCCCGGGGTCAGTTCGAGCTGGGCCGTGGCCTTGTTGGAAATCGGGTTGACCCGGGTTGGCAACAAGGGTTGGGGGGTATCGCCATCGCGGCCGAACATCATGACCAGGCGTCGCTGTTCGCCGACCGCCTCGTCGCCGCGGGTCCACCAGTTGCCGCGGCCCCAGAAGCTGCTGACTTCATTGCGATAGAACAGGCTGACATTCACCGGAGCCGACTCGATGCCGGCAACCTCCAGGGTCCATTCGTGGTTGATCCCGACCAGGTCCGGGTTCTCGGCCACCGACAGATCCAGGTCCAGCGGCTGGGCCAGCGGGGACAGCGGCTCGAACACCGCCAGGGTGAAACCGGAACCGTCGACCAGCGCTACGGGCTCGGTGCCCATGGCCGGGATCTCGCCTGCCGCGCGGTCCAGGGGGGCTTCGCTGTCGTCAAGCTGGCGCTCGATGAAGCGATACCGCAGGGCGATGAAATCGTTGAGTGCCTCGACCTGGTCGCCGAACAGGTCCGGATCGCTGAACTGGTTGGCCTCGTGCAGCGAAAAGGCTTCGGGTCCCGGCTGGATGTTGATGCTGTCTTCCAGGCCTTCGATCAACTGATCGATGCGCGCAGCGAACCACGAGGGCGGGAAATGATCGCGCATCAGTTCGACCAGGCGTTCGTCGGCGGCGGCGCGCAATTCCGGGGTGGCCAGGAATTTGGCGATCAACTCGTTGTCCCAGCCGCCGCGCAGCGGGTACTCGTAGACGAAGAAGTTGTTGGTGGTGAAAAAGCCGTCGCGGAAATGAGACCCGAACGACAGATCCTTGTCCCAGGGGATGACCATCCAGCGCGCCTGGTCGGCTTCGTGGTCCAGGTACAGCCAGTAGTCGTCGCCGAACGAGTCGATATCGCCGATCAGCCAGTGCAGGACCAGCCAGTCGATGAAATTGTCCGCGTCGAAACGTTCCTGGAAACCGGCCAGGAATTGCGCTCCCGGTGGCGTTGCCTGGACCCACTCGATCAGCGCCAGCAGTTCCGACCAGTCGGGATCGCCGCGGAAGTCGAAGGTGTCGGCCAGGAAGTCCTCGCGCTCGTCTTCCGGAATGGACGAAAAGTCGAAGGCGAAGGTCGAGCGCGGCGTGTCGGGATTGCTGTCGCGCAACTGATCGCGCACCAGGGTGCCGTCCGGGTTCAAGCCGTTCTGCGCCAGCAGGGTCTCATCGACGCGCTGGATGTGGAGGTGCGTTCCCTCGTAGATGCCGTTGATCCACAGGTCGAAATGGCGGGTCCGCGAGGCCGGTTGACCGAGCGCGTGAAACAGCTCGAAGCTGATCGCCTCGCGCACCATGGTCGGGTCGGTGTACATCGCGTTGAGGTTCATCCGGTCGCTGCCGAACAGCAGCGGCTGGGAGCTTTCAAAGCGGATATTGAACGATTTCTTAGGTAACACGCGCGACGAACTGCCACGGAAGCGCAGGCCGGTCAGGGCCTGGGCCTGGTCGCTGCCGTCGAAGCGGACCTGGCCGGGCAGGCGGTCGTTGCTGAACGGGGAG
>REEW01000004.1 GCA_007694885.1 Wenzhouxiangella sp.
GGCATAGCCAGCAGATTTACAGTCTGCCCTCGTTGACCGCTTGAGTACCCCTCCGTTCTGCTCGACGCTTTACAACTCTCCGAAAACGTCAAATCCAGACGAAGCCCGCAATTGTCGCTGATCCTGTTGCGGGAGTCAACCGCCTGGTGTAACACCATTCACGAAAAAACGCGCCCGGGACGATCAGACGTTGAACCGGAAATGCATCACGTCGCCCTCGGCGACGACGTAATCGCGCCCTTCCAGACGGAGCTTCCCCGCCGCCTTGGCCCCGGCCTCGCCCCTGCAGGCGATGTAGTCGGCGTAGGCCGTCACCTCTGCGCGGATGAATCCGTGCTCGAAATCGGTGTGGATGCGACCGGCTGCCTGCGGCGCGGTGGCGCCGCGGCGAACCGTCCAGGCCCGCACCTCTTTGGGCCCGGCGGTGAAAAACGTGAGCAGATCGAGCAGCCCGTAGCCGGCACGGATCAGGCGATCCAGCCCGGGCTCACTCTGGCCGAGATCGGCCAGGAACTCCGCCTGCTCCGGCGGGGAAAGCTCACACAACTCCGCCTCCAGGGCCGCACACAAGACCACCAGCTCCGCCCCTTCGGCAGCCGCATGCCGACTCACGCGTTCGACCAGGGGGTTGTCCTCGGCCGCCGAATCGTCGACATTGGCCACGTACAGGATCGGTTTTCCGGTAATGAACTGCCACGCGCCGAGGAGGGCCTGCTCTTCGGCCTCCAGCGCCAGCGTCCTGAGCGGACTGCCGGCGCCAAAGTGCCCGACCACGCGTTCGAGCAAACCGGCAAGGCGCTTGGCCTCCTTGTCACCGGATCGAGTCTGCTTCAGCGCGCGCTCCAGCGCCCGCTCTGCGGTTTCCAGGTCCGCCAGCACCAGCTCCGTGTCGATGGTTTCAATATCGGACAATGGATCGACCCGACCGGCAACATGAGTCACATCGTCGTCGTCAAAGCAGCGCACGATATGAGCCAGCGCATCGGTCTGGCGGATATGGGCAAGAAACTTGTTGCCCAGACCCTCGCCCCGCGACGCCCCGGCCACCAGCCCGGCGATATCGACAAACTGCATCATGGTCGGCACGACTTTTTCCGGCTTCACGATCGCCGCCAGTTCGTCCAGGCGCGGGTCCGGGACCGGAACCATCCCGACGTTCGGCTCGATGGTGCAGAACGGATAATTCTCGGCCGCAATCGCGGCCCGCGTCAGGCAGTTGAACAGGGTCGATTTGCCGACGTTCGGCAAGCCCACGATGCCGCACTTGAAACCCACTGGCGTTACTCTCCTTTTGACTTTGGTTCGGAACAAGCGCTGTGCAGGGACTGCATCGCGCGCTCGGGTCGCCCCTGGAGCAGCTCCGGCAACACCGCAACGGCCCGGTCGATCGCTTCGATGATGGCCTTCTCGTCTTCGGCCCCGGCCCGCGAGAGCACCCAGGGCGTGACTGCCTCACGCGTGCCCGGATGGCCGATTCCGATCCGGATACGCCAGAAATCCGGGCTGCCCAGATGGGCAAACAGGCTGCGCAGACCATTGTGCCCCCCGTGACCTCCGCCCAGCTTCAGACGCACGGTTCCGGGCGGAAGATCCAGGTCATCGTAGGCAACGACGATATTTCCAACCGGAATATCGAAATAATCACAAACCGCTCGGACCGAGCGCCCGGAGTCATTCATGAAGGTCTCCGGGCGCAGACAGACAGCGTCGATCCCGTCGACGCGCAGCCGCCCGACCTGGCCATGGAACTTCCGATCGGACCGCAGCCCCAGACCGGATTCGCGATCCAGCAGATCCAGAAGCCAAAACCCGGCGTTATGCCGGGTTTTGGCGTATTGACTGCCAGGATTGCCGAGTCCGGCGATCAGCCAGCGCAGAGGCACGGAGAGCAACTGCCGGTCGCCGAAGCGCCCGGATCAGTCTTCCTTGCGCGACTCGGCGTCGCCGGAGTCCGCTTCGCCGTCGCCTTCGGCATCGCCAACGTCAGCATCGTCTTCGGACTCTTCGGCTTCGGCAACGGTCTCGACCTCAGGCGCGACATCGGCAGCCGCATCGGCAGCCGCGGCCAGCTCGCCGGTACCCTGCGATTCGCGGATAAAGATGGCCGTCACCACCGACGCGTCGTTGTCCTCGGAAACTTCGAGCATCGGGATGGTGACACCCTCCGGCAGCACAATCTGGCTGAGCATGATGCTGTCCCCGGGCTCCAGTGCGGATAGATCGACTTCCAGATACTCCGGCAGATTTTCAGGCGTCGCGGCAATTTCCACCTCGGTGATCTGATGGGAAATCACGACCCCGCTCTGGCGCCCGGCCGGAGATTTCTCTTCGTTGACGAAATGCAGCGGCACATCGATGCGCAGCGCCTGGCCGGCCGAGACGCGGAAAAAATCGACGTGAGTCAGCAGGGGCTTGAACGGGTGGCGCTGAAGATCGCGCAGGACGACCTTCTGACGCTTGTCGTTGTCCACCACCAGCTCCAGGACCGAAGACCGAAACGCCTCGTCCTCGATCGCGCGGAGCAGGTAGTTGTGATCGACGGTCAGGCTGACCGGATCACGGCCTGCCCCGTACAGGATGGCCGGAACACGTCCAGCGCGACGCAGGCGGCGGCTCGCACCTTTCCCCACATCAGCGCGCAGTT
>REEW01000003.1 GCA_007694885.1 Wenzhouxiangella sp.
GCGGGGATGAGGCGCTCGGTGCTCGCAATCAGGCATCGCTGTAGACCGGAGACCGAGACGTAGGTCGGGGTTACACCCCCGACGACCAGAGCCGGACCTTTCCCGTTGCCCACCACCGGGCACCGCTCTGCGACCGGAGACCGAAGCGTAGGTCGGGGTTACACCCCCGACGGGCAGAGCCGGACCTGTTCTCGATGCCTGCGATCAGGCGTCATTGCAGAGTCGGACCTTTCCCGTTGCCCACCACCGGGCACCGCTCTGCAACCGGAGGCCGCGACGTAGGTCGGGGTTACACCCCCGACGGCCAGAGCCGGACCTGTTCTCGGTGCCTGCGATCAGGCATCGTTCAAGGATCAGGGCTCCGGACCGTAACGGTCCGGACCATCAGGCGGCGCGGTCTTGAAGCGGCGGTGCAGCCACCAGTACTGGGCCGGGTGGGCGCGGACGTAGCGTTCCAGAAAAGCGTTGAAGCGGGCCAGGTCGGCTACCGGATCGGCGGAAGGATAGTCCTCCCAGGGCGGCTCGAAATGGACCCGTACCCGGCCGTCGGGCTGCTTGACCGGGTACATCGGAACCACCCGCGCCCGACCCAGCCGGACCAGGTCCAGCAGACCGGTGGGGGTGGCCGTGGGCAGGCCGAAAAACGGCGCGAAAGCGCTGCGGGCCGGGCCGAAATCCTGGTCGGGCGCGTACCAGAGCACGCCGCCGGCGCGCAGGTGCCGGACCATGCTGCGAACATCGTCGCGGGCGATCATGCCGGCCGCGTAGCGGGCCCGGCCCTCGTTCTGGAAGCGCTCGAGCACGGCGTGGCGCAGGGGCCGGTAGATGGCGCTGGCGGTCACGCGCTCGCCGACCAGGCGCGCACCCAGTTCCATGCAGGTGGCATGACCGGTCACCATCAGCACGCCCTGCCCGTCGGCCTGGGCGTTGTGCAAATGTTCAATTCCGACCAGTTCACCGAAACGCGCGTCCAGCCGCCCGGGGCGGCACCAGACCAGGGCGGTTTCGGCCAGGCTGTCGGCCAGATGGCGAAAATGGGCGCGGCGGATGGCCCGGCGCGCATGCGGCTCCCGCTCCGGGAAACACAGCGCCAGGTTGCGATCGACCACCGCCCGGCGCCGGCGCATCAGCAGGCTCATCAGCGAACCCAGCGGTCGACACAGGGCCCGGGACCAGGCCAGCGGCAGCCGACCCAGGCCGCGCACCGGCAGCAGGGACAGGCGCAACAAGGCATCCGTCAGTACGTTCATACCCGCCATTATCCCGCCATTATCCCGTCATCGGCACGGCTGCGGGCCGGCGGCTGCGGCTACACTGACAACCATCATGCGCCTGGCCTATCGTCTACTGACCACCTTGCTGACCCCGCTGGCCCTGCTCCGGCTGCAGCGCGGCCCGGGCGAGCGCGGGCGCTGGCGCGAGCGGCTGGGGCGTTTTGCCCGGCTGGACTTCGAGCCGGTCTGGATTCATGCCGCCTCGGTCGGCGAGATCAACGCCGCCCAGGGACTGATCGCGGCCCTGCTCGAACGCGGCGAGCAAGTCCTGGTCAGCACCATGACCACGACCGGGGCAGCCCGCTGTCGCGACTTGTTCGGCACCCGGGTCAGCCATCGCTATCTGGCCCTGGACAACCCCTTCTCCACCCGGGCCTGGCTCAAGAAATGCCGGCCGCGCCTGGGCATCATCGTCGAAACCGAAATCTGGCCGGAGCTGTACCACCGATGCCACCGGGCCGGCGTGCCCCTGGTGCTGGTCAGCGCACGCGTGAGCCCGTCCGCCATGCGCCGCTACCGGCGCTTTCCGCGGCTGTTCGGACCCGCGCTGGAGACCGTTGCCCTGGCCGCCTGCCAGAGCCGGGACGATGCCCAACGCCTGGCCCGCCTGGGTCTGCCGGGCGATCGCGTGATCGTGACCGGCAACCTGAAATTCGATCTCGACCTGCCCGAGGACCTGGCCGCCCGGGTCAGCGGCCTGAGTAAACGCTGGGGACAGCGGCCGGTCTGGGTTGCCGGAAGCTCCCGCCCGGGCGAGGAAGAAATCCTCATCGAAGCCCATCGGCAGATACTGGAAACCCAGCCCCGGGCGCTGCTGGTGCTGGCTCCGCGCCATCCGCAGCGGGCCGCAGAGCTCGCGCGCGTGCTCGACCGGAAAGCCGTGTCCTGGTGCCGCTTCGACGAAAATCCCGACCCCGACACGGCGATCGTGCTGGTCGATCGTCTCGGCGTGCTGATGACCTGTTACGGTGCAGCCGATGCCGCGTTCGTCGGCGGCAGCCTGGTGGCCCTGGGCGGGCACAACCTGATCGAACCGGCCATGCAGGGCAAGCCGGTACTGACCGGCCCCCACCTGGACCAGCAGGCGGATGCCGCCGCCGCACTGAGCGAAGGCGATGGACTGGTGATCGTCCACTCGGCCGAGGCACTGGCCGAGGTGCTGATCGAATGGCTGTCGGAACCGGAACGTGCCGGCCGGATCGGGGCGGCTGCGAAAACGGCGGTTGCGGGCGGCCGCGGCGCTCTGGATGCCACGCTGGCGGCGCTTCGGCCGTGGATGGGGGATTGAGGGAGGGGGCTGGGGTGAGGGGTGAGGGGTGAGGGGTAAGGGGTGAGG
>REEW01000002.1 GCA_007694885.1 Wenzhouxiangella sp.
GGATTTGAGTTGAGGGGTCAGACCTACCCGTCGGGGGTGTAACCCCGACCTACGGCCGCAACTCGTCCAGATCGCGGTAATGCTCCAGCGCCTCCGGATTGGCCAGCGCCGAGGTGTTCTTGACTTCGCGCCCGTGGATGACGTGGCGCACGGCCAGTTCGGTGATCTTTCCGGACACGGTGCGGGGGATGTCGGGCACGGCGATGATTCTGGCCGGCACGTGGCGCGGGGTGGCGTTGGCGCGGATGGTCTTGCGGATCCGGTCGCGCAGGTCATCATCGAGTGCGACGCCCTCGCGCAGGCGTACGAACAAAACCACCCGCACATCGTCTTCCCAGTCCTGTCCGACGCAGATCGACTCCAGGATCTCGTCGAGTTTTTCCACCTGGCGGTAGATTTCGGCGGTGCCGATGCGCACCCCGCCGGGGTTCAGGGTGGCATCGGAGCGGCCATAGATGATCACCCCGCCGCGCGGGGTCAGGCGGGCGTAGTCGCCGTGGCTCCAGACGCCGGGGTGGGTTTCGAAATAGGCCGCGCGGTACTTCTCGCCGGCCGGATCGTTCCAGAAACTCACCGGCATGCACGGAAACGGCATCGAGCAGGTCAGCTCGCCGGTCTCGTCGGTGACCACGCGGCCGTCGTCTGTGCGGATTTCGACTTTCATCGCCAGGCCCCGGCACTGCAGTTCCCCCTTGTAGACCGGCAGCACGGGATTGCCCAGGGCGAAGCAGGAGACGATGTCGGTGCCGCCGGAGATCGAGCTCAACTGCACCTCCGGCTTGACGTCGCGATAGACGTAGTCGAAGGATTCGGGCAACAGCGGCGAGCCGGTCGACAGGATGGCCTTGAGTGATGCCAGTTCGTGACTCTCACGCGGCTTGATTCCGGCCTTGTCGCAGGCCGCGATCCACTTCGCACTGGTGCCGAAAACGTCAATGCCGACCTCGTCGACCAGATCCCAGAGCACGTGGCCGTCGGGGTGAAACGGTGAGCCGTCGAACAACACGATGCTTGCCTCCACGGCCAGGCCCGAGACCAGCCAGTTCCACATCATCCAGCCGCAGGTGGTGAAGTAGAACAGGCGCTCATCGCGTTTCAGATCGGTGTGCAGCATCAGTTCCTTGAGGTGCTGCAGCAGCGTGCCGCCGGCACCGTGGACGATGCACTTGGGGACCCCCGTGGTACCGGACGAGTACAGGATATAGAGCGGATGGTCGAACTCCAGGCGCTCGAAGCGGATGTTGACCGCGTCGTTGTCGGTGAACGCATCCCAGCTCACGGCCGAGTCCATGCCGTCCAGGTCCGGCGCCGGGTCCATGTAGGGCACGACCACCACCCGCTCGACCGACGGCAGCCGGGCCATGAGCTCGCGCACCCGGCCCAGGCAGTCGAAGGTCTTGCCGTTGTAGCGGTAGGCGGCGCAGACGAACAGTACTTTCGGCTCGATCTGGCCGAAGCGGTCGAGCACGCCCTGGACACCGAAATCCGGCGAGCACGACGACCACACCGCACCCATCGAAGTGGCTGCGAGCATGGCAATAACGGTTTCGGGCAGGTTGGGCAGGTAAGCGGCGACCCGGTCGCCCGGCTGCACCCCGGCGTCCTTGAGCGCCAGGGCAGTCCGGGCCACTTGATCGTGCAGCGACTGGTAACTCAGCGTACGGCGCGATCCGTCCTCACCGGCAAAGACAATCGCCGTCGCATCGTCGCGCCGACGCAGCAGGTTTTCGGCAAAGTTCAGCCGCGCTTCAGGAAACCAGCGCGTGCCGGGCATTTCCGGCCAGCGCTCGGTGCCGACCTCGCCCGGGCCGTCGCCGATCACCCCGGCAAAGTCCCACAGTTCGCGCCAGAAAGCGTCCGGCTGCTCCAGCGACCATTGATACAGAGCATCGTAATCGGTCACGGTCGCATCCAGCCGTTCGGCCACGCGCTCGATGAATCGCTGCATGTGGCTGGCGGCAATTCGCTCCCGTGAGGGAGTCCAGAGAGGTTCGGTCATGGCATATCGCCCGAAAGAAGGTCCAATAGGATCAGCCTACCCAAGTCGGGTCGAAATTGTCACCTGTACCTTGGGGCAGAGGCTGGCGGCAATTCCGGGACGCAGCCGTCTTCACTCAAACGATAGACGGTCCACTCCGCCATCGCCCCGGCGCCCAGCGAGCGGTAGAAGTCGATGGCCGGCTGGTTCCAGTCGAGCACGCTCCACTCCATGCGGCCATAGCCCCGCCCGCGGGCCAGGTCGGCGACGTGACCCAGCAGCGCGCGGCCAATGCCCTGGCCGCGCCAGGACTCGCGCACGTAGAGGTCTTCCAGGTACAGTCCCGGGCGGCCGAGGAAGGTCGAAAAATTACGGAAGAACAGCGCGAACCCGACCGCCTCACCGTCGCAATCGGCCATCACGGCCTCGGCCACCGCCGCGTTGCCGAACAAGTGTTCAGCCAGCAGCGCCGGCGTCGCGGTCACTTCGTGGGCCAGGCGCTCGTACTCGGCCAGTTCGCGGATCAGATCCAGGATTTGTGTCTCGTCACCGGGCCGCGCCGGGCGAATTTGAACGCGATGATCGATCGTCATACATCCATGCTCGCAGG
>REEW01000041.1 GCA_007694885.1 Wenzhouxiangella sp.
AGCCGTAGCCGACCGTGTAAAAACCCAGCGCTTCCAGATCGTCGACCAGGCCGGCCGATTCGAGATAGTCGGTGACCACCTTGGAGCCTGGTGCGAGCGAGGTCTTGACCCAGGGCTTGACGGTCAGGCCCTTGCGGCGGGCATTGCGGGCGAGCAGGGCAGCACCCAGCATCACGGCCGGATTGGAGGTGTTGGTACACGAGGTGATCGCGGCGATGACCACGGCCCCGTCGCGAAGCTGGAAGGTCTGGTCCTTGTAGGTGACTTCGGCGCAGCCGGCCGGCAGTCGGGCGCCAACGGCGGTGCTGCCGCCTTCGCCGGCGAAGCGCGCTTCGTCCTGGCTGTGGGCGGCATCGCGATCGGCCGTCATTGTTGCCTTGGCGGCCAGGAAATCGTTCTTGGCGTTGCTCAGCAGGACCCGGTCCTGGGGCCGTTTGGGTCCGGCCAGGCTGGGCACGACGGTACCCATGTCGAGCTCGATTGAGTCGGTGTAGACGGGATCGGCGGCGCCGTCCTCGCGCCACATGCCCTGGGCGCGGGCGTAGGCTTCGACCAGCTCGCGGCGGGCCGGGTTGCGCCCGGACAGTTCCAGGTAGCGGATGGTTTCGGCATCGATGGGAAAGATGGCGCAGGTCGAGCCGAATTCCGGCGACATGTTGCCGATGGTGGCCCGGTCGGCCAGCGGCAGATGCGACAGGCCGTCACCGAAGAATTCGACGAACTTGCCGACCACGCCTTTCTCGCGCAGGATCTGGGTGATGGTCAGGACCAGGTCGGTCGCGGTGGTGCCCTCGGGCAGTTTGCCGGTGAGCTTGAAGCCGATGACCTGCGGAATCAGCATGGAGATCGGCTGGCCGAGCATGGCCGCCTCGGCCTCGATGCCGCCCACGCCCCAGCCGAGGATGCCGAGACCGTTGATCATGGTGGTGTGGGAGTCCGTGCCGACGACGGTGTCCGGCCAGGCCATCCGTTCGCCGTCGACTTCCTCGCCGAACACCACCCGCGACAGATGCTCGAGGTTGACCTGGTGGACGATGCCGGTGTTGGGCGGGACCACGCGGAAATTGTCGAATGCACCCTGGCCCCAGCGCAGGAACGCATAGCGCTCCTTGTTGCGCTTGAACTCGATCTGGTTGTTGAGTTCCAGCGAGTCGGCGCCGCCGTAGCTGTCGACCTGAACCGAATGGTCGATGACCAGTTCGGCCGGCGAGAGCGGGTTGATCCGGTTGGGGTTGCCGCCGAGTTTCTTCATCGCATCGCGCATGGCGGCCAGGTCGACGATCGCGGGCACGCCGGTGAAGTCCTGCAGGACCACGCGCGCCGGGGTGAAGGCGATTTCCTGGTCCGGCTCGGCGTTGGGGTCCCACTCGGCCAGCCCGGCGATGTCGGTCTCGGTGATGTTGACCCCGTCCTCGTGGCGCAGAAGATTTTCGAGGAGAATCTTCAACGAGTAAGGCAGTCGGGTGACCGATTCGTGCCGTTCAGCGAGTTTTTTCAGGCTGTAGAAATGATAGGTCTTGCCGGCGGCTTCAAACTGATCGCGGCAGCCAAGCTCGTCACGCATGCTAGAGGTCCTCCAGGTTTTCGGTTGGACTGTTTCAAGGCTGAATTCGGCGCTCGAAACAGAAACTCGGTTCGTATCCGAAAATATTACCACGCCCCCGTGGCAGCAGACCGTGCCGGCGCCGGCGTTCGCGTCCCGGGGCCGGTCTTGCGGTGGCGGCTCAGGCGGTCAACAGGCGCTCGGCATCGCCGAGCATCTTGCGGCGCTGGAATATCAGTCGCCACTGGCGGCCGCCGACCTGGTGCCAGAGAAATGCCGAACGAATTCCGGCCAGCAGCAAGGCGCGAACCAGGGCGACCTTGTCGTCCTGTTTGAGGTATTCGGGCTTGCCGCTGATGGCGAGGCGAAAATCCAGAGAGGAGACATGGCGCTGGTAGGCGTCGCCGAGCTGGCTGATCACGCTCTCGTCGAGGGGATCGTCGGTATCGCGCCAGGCCGATTCGACCAGGCCGATTTCGCGGCCCAGGGCCTGCTGGCGCTGGCGGTCGCGCCGGATCCGGTTGCCCAGCTTGGCCAGTCCGAGGGCATAGTTCAGGCTGGCCAGGTTGTCCGGGTTGTTGCGCGCGCTGAACAGCTCGATCATCACCCGCAGCCCCAGGCGTACTCCGCCCAGGCCGCCGTAGACGCTTTCGGTGGACTCCGGGTCGGTGTTGAAAATGCTGTCCAGGCTGGCCCGTGCAGCCTGCTGGCTGCAGTTGCCGGAGGTGGCGATCTGGCGGACCAGTTCGCTGGCCTGGAGCATGCCGGCAAAGGCGATGGTGGCGTCGGTCATGTCGGCTCTGGATTCGATTGAGGGCTGGCAGTCAGCCAGGAGGGGCGCGGTGCGTTGCTTTCGGCAATCACCCCGCCGCCCAGGCATTCGTCGCCATCGTACAACACCACCGATTGGCCCGGGGTTACCGCGCGCTGGGGCGCATCGAAGTGCAGTTCGAGCACCCGGTCGCTGCAGCGGGTCACGGTGCAGCGCTGGTCGGCCTGGCGGTAGCGCACCTTGGCGGTCAGTTTGCGTCCCGCGGCCGGGGCCTGGCCGCTGATCCAGTTGAGGGTGTCGGCGCGCAATCGAGTCGACATCAGCAAGGGATGCCGGCCGTCCTGGACCGCGCACAGGCGATTGCCGTGCAGATCCTTGGCCGCCACGTACCAGGCCGCTTCGGAAAAACCCGCCCGACCGCCGATGTCCAGGCCTTTGCGCTGGCCCAGGGTGTAGTGGATCAGGCCCTTGTGCCGGCCGATGAGCTGGCCGTCGGGGGTCAGGATCGGGCCGGGCTCGGCGCTCAGGTACTGGTCGATGAAGCGGTCGTAGTTGCGCTCGCCGATGAAGCAGATGCCGGTCGAATCTTTCTTGGCGGCCACGGCCAGGTCGGCTTCGGCGGCCAGCGCCCGGACCTGCGTCTTGTCCATCTCGCCGAGCGGGAACAGGGCCCGGGCGAGCTGCTCCTGGCTCAGGGCGTAGAGAAAATAGCTCTGGTCCTTGCCCGCGTCACGGCCCTTGAGCAGCGAGACCGTGCCGTCCGGGTTGTCGCGACGGCGCGCGTAGTGGCCGGTGGCGATGCGCCCGGCGCCCAGGTCCAGGGCGTGCTCGACGAAGGCCTTGAACTTGATTTCGCGATTGCACAACACGTCGGGATTCGGCGTTCGACCGATCCTGAGCTCGGCCAGGAAATGCTCGAACACATCGTCCCAGTACTCGGCCGAAAAATTGCGGCCGTGGAAAGCGATGCCGAGCTGCTCGCAGACCCGGCGGGCATCGTCGGCATCCTCTTCGGCGCTGCACCCGGAAACAGCGTCTTCTTCTTCCCAGTTCTTCATGAACATCCCCGCGATCGCGTGACCCTGCCGCTTGAGCAGCCAGGCCGTCGTCGCCGAGTCCACGCCCCCGGAAAGGGCGACCATGATGTCGGGTGTCTTGTTGACCATGGCTCGTTAAATGGGGGCTTGAGCGACAAAAAGGAACCGCAGATGAACGCGGATGAACGCAGATAAGGTTCGACCACTGATGCAAGGCAGCGAACCTTGCTGACTGTGCCGGCCAGCGCCCCGATCCCTTCGCCTTTCGGTCCTTTTATCCGCGTTCATCCGCGTTCATCCGCGGTTCCACGTCATCGGCCCCGAATGAAAACAACTCCGGGCTCATCAGGTCGATGAAGCGTTCCGCCTGCGGCGAAAGATAGGCGCCGCGGCGCATGACTACGCCGTAGGAACGGCGCGGGAAGAATTCGCTCATGTCGCGAACCAGCAGGCGCTGGCGGTCGGACTCGGTGATGCAGATGCTGGTGACGATGGAAATGCCCATGCCCTGGGCGACGTAGCGTTTGATCACTTCCCAGCCGCCGACTTCCAGGGTGACCCGGAACGGCAGGTGGTTCTTGCGAAAGACCATGTCGACCATCTGGAAGGTGGTCAGGCGGCGCGGCGGCAGGATCAGGCCGTGCGGGCTGATGTCGGCCAGATTGATGGCGCGCCGTCGCGCCAGCGGGTGGTCGGGGCTCATGATGAGCACCGGGTTGAAGTGATAGATCGGCTGGTAGTCGATGTCGGCGGGAACGTCGAGCATGGAGCCGACGGCAAAATCGACCTGGTCTTCGCGGATCATGCCCAGGCCATCGGCGCCGGTCACGTTGTGCAGGTGCACGTGGATGCCCGGATGCTGGCGCCGAAAGCGCATCATCAACGGCGGCAGCAGGTGCATGATGGTCGATTCCCCGGCCGCAATGCGGATCTCACCGCTCTCCAGCGACCCGTAGCGGCGGGCGAACTCGTCGGGCAGGGCGTCGATGCGGTCGATCAGCGGCTTGGCCATTTCCAGCAGCGCCTTGCCGGCCGGGGTCAGTTGCAGGCGCGGACCATGGCGGCTGAACAGGGTCTGCTTGAGTTCTTCTTCCAGGGCGCGGATTTGCTGGCTCACCGAGGGTTGGCTCAGGTAGAGTTTGTCCGCCGCGGCCGATACGCTGCCCGATCGGGCGGTCTGGATAAAGGCGCGCAGATGCTTGAGGAGATTGCCTTTGTACATGGATCTGCCTACATTGGATAAACCAATACTCTAAATCGAAAGATTTAATTTGCCAAATAATTGGCGGCGTTCTAGCCTTGAAGGGATCACCGTACGCCACCGAACGGAGCAGCATGAACCAACCGTCCCAGCAACACCCTTCCGACAGCCTGCGCAAAGACGCACCGCGTCCGCAGTTCCTGAGCCGGCCCGACGAGGCCGCCCGGCCATTGTTTTCCGATGCCATGCTGAACCTGCTTGGTCACCTGGGCCGGCGCTACCGGGCCCGGGTCGACGCCCTGCTGGCGGCGCGGGCAGAGCGCCAGCAGGCCTTCAATGCCGGTGAGGTGCCGGATTTCGACCCGGCCACCGAGGCCATCCGCACGAGCAACTGGACCGTCGCCCCGATCCCGCGGGACTTGCGCGACCGGCGCGTGGAAATCACCGGCCCGGTCGACCGCAAGATGATCATCAATGCGCTCAATTCCGGTGCGCGCGTGTTCATGGCCGATTTCGAGGATTCCTCGACCCCGACCTGGACCAACATGGTCGACGGCCAGGTCAATCTTCACGATGCCGTACGCCGGACCATCGAATTGACCCAGCCCGACGGCAAGCGCTACAAGCTCGAAGCGGATCCGGCCGTACTGATCGTGCGTCCGCGCGGCTGGCACCTGGACGAAAAGCACATCGAGGTCGAAGGTCGGGCCCTGCCGGGCGGGATCTTCGACGCCGCGGTCTACCTGTTCAACAACGCCCAGGCCCTGATCAAGCAGGGTTCGGGGCCGTACCTGTACCTGCCCAAGCTGGAACACTGGCGCGAGGCGGAGTTGTGGGAAGCGGTCCTGACCGATATCGAGAAAGCGCTGCAGATCGAGCCGGGCACGATCAAGGTCACGGTTCTGATCGAGACCTTGCCGGCGGTCTTCCAGATGGACGAAATCCTGCATGCCCTGAAGAGCCGGATCGTCGGTTTGAACTGCGGCCGATGGGATTATATCTTCAGCTATATCAAGTGCTTCCAGAAACATCCTGATAAAGTGCTTCCGGATCGGGCCCAGGTCACCATGAAAGTACCGTTCCTGAGCGCCTATTCGCAGCTGCTGATCAAGACCTGCCACCGTCGCGGCGCCTTCGCCATGGGCGGCATGGCCGCCCAGATCCCGATCAAGGGCGATGAGGAAGCCAACGAGGCCGCGCTGAAGAAAGTCCGCGAGGACAAGGAGCGCGAGGCAAGCAACGGCCACGACGGCACCTGGGTCGCGCATCCGGGCCTGATTCCCATCGCCATGGAGATCTTCGACCGCCACCTTGACGGCCCCAATCAGCTCTCGGTTCGGCGCGACGACGTCGACGTCGGCGCCGCCGACCTGGTCGCGCCGTGCGCAGGCGACATCACCGAGGCCGGCCTGCGCGGCAACCTCAACGTGGCGATCCGCTACATGGCCGCCTGGCTGAGCGGGCAGGGCTGCGTGCCGATCAATCACCTGATGGAAGACGCGGCCACGGCCGAAATCGCCCGCGCCCAGGTCTGGCAGTGGATTCGCCACCCGGCCGGCCGGCTCGACGACGGCCGCGACATCGACCTGGCCCTGGTCGGTGCCTGGCAGGCCGAAGAGCTGGCAGCGATCCGCGCGGATGTCGGCGACCAGGCCTTCGCCGACGGCTACTACGAGGCCGCCTCCGAGTTGATCCAGGAGGTGACCGAAAACGACGATTTCGTGGAGTTTCTGACCCTGCCGGGCTATGCACGCCTGGATTGACCGGGAACCGGACTCCGATTTTTTTCTAAAGCACACTTGACGGGAGCACCATCTGATGACCGATGTGAAAAACATCATTGATATGGAGAAGGACTGGCTGGAAAATCCGCGCTGGAAAGGCGTGGAACGGCCATACGACGCGGCCGAGGTCATGCGCCTGCGCGGCAGCGTGACCATCGAATACACCCTGGCGCGAATGGGCGCCGAAAAGCTGTGGCGGCTGATGCAGGACGAAGATTACGTCAACGCCCTGGGCGCGCTGACCGGCAACCAGGCCATGCAGCAGGTCCGCGCCGGACTCAAAGCCATCTACCTGTCGGGCTGGCAGGTGGCCGCCGATGCCAACCTGGCCGGCCAGATGTACCCGGACCAGTCGCTGTACCCGGCCGATTCGGTTCCCGCCGTGGTCAAGCGCATCAACAACACCTTCCAGCGTGCCGACCAGATCCAGACCTGCGAAGGCAAGGGCGACATTGACTGGTACGCGCCCATCGTCGCCGACGCCGAAGCCGGTTTCGGCGGCGTGCTCAACGCCCATGAACTGATGAAGGGCATGATCGAGGCCGGGGCGGCCGGCGTCCATTTCGAAGACCAGCTGGCCTCGGCCAAGAAGTGCGGCCACATGGGCGGCAAGGTGCTGGTGCCGACCCAGGAAGCGGTCCAGAAGCTGGTGGCCGCCCGTCTGGCGGCCGACATCTGCAACACGCCGACCATCATTGTCGCCCGCACCGATGCCATGGGTGCGAACCTGCTGACCTCGGACGTTGATCCGCGCGATGGTGAATTCACCACCGGCGAGCGCACCGTCGAAGGCTTCTACCGGGTCAAGCAGGGTCTCGGGCAGGCGATTTCGCGCGGTCTGGCCTATGCGCCGTTTGCCGACCTGGTGTGGTGCGAGACGTCCACGCCCAGCCTGGAGCAGGCAAAGGAATTCTCCGAGGCGATCCGCTCGGAGTATCCGGACAAGCTGCTGGCCTACAACTGTTCGCCCAGCTTCAACTGGAAAAAGAACCTCTCGGATGCCGACATCGCGCGCTTCCAGCGCGAACTGGGCGCCATGGGCTACAAGTTCCAGTTCATCACGCTGGCCGGTTTCCATGCCCTGAACCACTCGATGTTCCAGCTTGCACGCGGCTACAAGGCCCGCCAGATGGAGGCGTACGTGGAACTGCAGGAGGCCGAGTTTGCCGCCGAGTCGCAGGGCTACACGGCCACGCGCCACCAGCGCGAGGTGGGGACCGGCTATTTCGACCAGCTGACCCAGGCGATCAGCAGCGGCCAGTCCTCGCTCAGCGCCCTGTCCGGCTCGACCGAAGAAGAGCAGTTCGAGGAGGCGTGAGCTTGCGTTGAGAAAGCGATGAGTCTGCCGCAGTATGATATGGGCTGATCCATAGACTGCTGCGGCAGACCATGTCCGAAAAGGAACATCCTGAAAAACCCGGAGCGGGCGAAGGCCTGGCTCTGGAAGAGGCCCGGCCGAAGCTGCGCCGGCCGCCTCTTTACAAGGTCGTCATCCTCAATGACGACTATACCCCCATGGAATTCGTGGTCCAGGTGCTCAAGCAGTTCTTCAGCCTGTCCCACGACAAGGCAACCAGCATCATGCTGCACATTCACACCCGTGGCCGCGGCGTCGCCGGTGTTTTCACCTACGAGATCGCCGAGACCAAGGTCATCCAGGTCAACGAATGTGCTCGTGAGCACGAACACCCCCTGCAGTGTACTCTGGAGGAGGCGGAACACTGATCCGGAATCATTGACGATCAGAGGAGTCAGAACTTCGGGCCACCGACCAAAAGGGCGCAATCATCATGTTCAGCAAAGACCTGGAACTCTCGATCTCGCAGGCCTACAACACGGCCCGCGGAAAGCGACACGAATTTCTGACCGTCGAGCACCTGCTGCTTGCCTTGTTGGACAATCCATCCGCCCGAGAAGTCTTCGACGCCTGCGACGTCGACGTCCGCAGTCTCGGCCATTCGCTCGGCCAGGTCCTGGATGAAACCATTCCGGTCCTGTCGGTCGGCGACCAGCGCGATACCCAGCCTACGGTGGGGTTCCAGCGCGTGTTGCAGCGGGCGCTGTACCACGTCCAGTCGGCCGAACGCAAGGAAGTGCTCGGCGCCAACGTGCTGGTCGCCATGTTCGGCGAAAAAGACTCGCACGCCGTCTACCTGATGGGCAAGCAAGACCTCACCCGCCTCGACGTGGTCAATTTCATCTCGCACGGCATCAGCAAGCAGGAAGGCGAGCCGGAATCGCCCGAAGCCGCTGAGCGGGGCGCGGCCGATGCCCGCAGCGACGACCAGGACAAGTCCGCACTGGCCGCCTACGCCAGTAACCTCAACGAGCGCGCCCGGGCCGACCAGATCGACCCGCTGATCGGGCGAGCCCTGGAGGTCGAGCGCACCATCCAGATCCTGTGCCGGCGGCGCAAGAACAACCCGCTCTACGTGGGTGAATCCGGCGTCGGCAAGACCGCCCTGGCCGAGGGCCTGGCCCGGCGCATCGTCGAAAAAGAAGTGCCGGAAATCCTCCTCGACGCCGAAATCTGGGCCCTGGACCTGGGTTCGCTGCTGGCCGGCACCAAGTACCGCGGAGATTTCGAGAAGCGGCTCAAGGCCGTGCTGGCCGAGCTCAAGGCGCGGCCAAAGTCGGTGCTGTTCATCGACGAAATTCACACCATCATCGGCGCCGGCGCGGCCTCGGGCGGGGTCATGGACGCCTCCAACCTGATCAAGCCGGTGCTGGCCAACGGCGAGCTGCGCTGCATCGGCTCGACCACCTTCGAGGAATACCGCGGCGTGTTCGAAAAAGACCGCGCCCTGGCGCGGCGCTTCCAGAAGATCGACATCGTCGAACCGACGGTCGGTGAAACCATCGAGATTCTCAACGGCCTGAAGCATCGCTTCGAAGAGCATCACAGCGTCTCCTACACCCCCGAAGCGCTGGAGGCGGCGGCAACCCTGTCCTCGCGCCACATCAACGACCGCCACCTGCCCGACAAGGCCATCGACGTGATCGACGAAGCCGGCGCACGGGAGCGGCTCAAGCCGGTCGACGAGCGCCTGGAAGTGATCACGGTCGAGGCCATAGAAGACGTGGTCGCGCGCATGGCGCGGATTCCGCCGCGCCAGGTCTCGCGCTCGGACCGCGATGCGCTCAAGACCCTGGAGCGCGACCTCAAGATGGTCGTGTTCGGCCAGGACGAGCCGATCACCACCCTGGCCGCGGCGATCAAGATGTCGCGCTCGGGCCTGGGCGATGCCGACCGCCCCATCGGCAGCTTCCTGTTCGCCGGCCCGACCGGGGTCGGCAAGACCGAAGTGACCCGCCAGCTCGCCCTGACCATGGGCATCGAGCTGATCCGCTTCGACATGTCCGAGTACATGGAGGCACACACCGTCTCGCGCCTGGTCGGGGCGCCGCCGGGCTACGTCGGTTTCGACCGCGGCGGTCTGCTGACCGAGGCGGTTACCCAGACGCCGCACGCCGTGCTGCTGCTCGACGAAATCGAAAAGGCCCACCCGGACGTCTACAACCTGCTGCTCCAGATCATGGACCACGGCAAGCTGACCGACGCCAACGGCCGCATGGCCGATTTCCGCAACGTGATCGTGGTCATGACCACCAACGCCGGCGCGGCCCTGGTCAACCGGCGCGGGATCGGCTTTACCAAGTCCGATCACAGCTCCGACGGCATGGAGGCGATCCGGCGCCAGTTCACCCCGGAGTTCCGCAACCGCCTCGACGCGATCATCCAGTTCCGCTCGCTGCCCATGGACGTGATTCTGAAAGTCGTCGACAAGTTCCTGATGGACCTGGAAAACCAACTGGCCGACAAGGGTGTCTCGCTGGACGTTTCGACGGCCGCGCGCACCTGGCTGGCCGAGCACGGCTTCGACGAGCACATGGGTGCCCGACCGATGAAGCGGGTGATCCAGGACCACATCAAGCGGCCGCTGGCCGACGAGTTGCTGTTCGGGCCGCTGTCGGAAGTCGGTGGCGAGATCCGCGTGGATCTGAACGAGGCGGGCGACGGCCTGACGCTGGACGTCAGCGCCGCCGAAGAGCCCAGCAAGGAAGCCGAAATCTATCCGGATGCCTGAAAGCCGCCGGGTTGATCAGGTGCAGACGTTGTTGGAGACGGGAAAGGTGGCGAAGACCCGGTACGACCGGGTCTACTTCATGCGGTAGGTGATGCGGCCCTTGCTCAGATCGTACGGGGTCATTTCGACCTTGACCCGATCACCGGTGAGGATGCGGATGTAGTGCTTGCGCATGCGGCCCGAAATATGGGCCGTGATGACATGCCCGTTGTCGAGTTCGACCCGGAACATGGTGTTGGGCAGGGTATCGAGCACCTTGCCCTCCATTTCGATCACATCGTCTTTGGCCATGAAGGCTCCTGTAGATTCGTTAAAACCGCGTTATTGTGCCAGTTCTGGGCACGGAAGCAAGTGACGAGACCGCTTTTTATCGCCGCAAGGCCCTGATCATTCCGGAATCTGGTCGGGAAAGCGCAGCTGCTCGGGTCGAAAGCCGTCCGCGATTCGGTACCACAAGGTCTGGATCACCTCGCCGTCGCGCTTGACCTGGCGCGAGCGCAGCGGGCCCAGGCCGATCACCGCTTGCTCCAGCCACTCCTCGTCGATCAGCTTCGAGCTGGTATTGAACAGGATCACCGGCCGGGTCGGGTCGGTGTCGCGATCGAACCAGAATTCCCACATCGAACCGCTCATGCCGATCAGGTTCTGGGCGGTGATGTTGTCGTGGTGACCGTCCGGATGATGAAAGGCGAGGGCGGCTGCGTTGGCCCACTTGCTGGTGCCGGCCAGGATGGGTTGCTGTCCGGTCTCGGCGGCCAGCGCTTGCTCCATTTCCGCCAACTCCTGCGCCAGTTCAGGCCAGCCGAGGTAGCCGGTGCCGAAGTCGGTGGTCCTGACGCCCGGCAGGCCCAGGGTGAAGTAGTGCAAAAGCAGGCCGAACAGAATCGCCAGCCCGGTCGCCGAGGGCGGCCAGGCGCGGATCAGCCAGGCGTGGAGACGGCTGACCGGTCGCCGCTCGGGCCAGATCGGCCACGTCAGCGCGGTCATGATCATGGGTAGCAGGGCGATCCAGGCCGGCACCGTCCAGTGGAACTTGATCACCGAGAACGCACCGTAGAGCGCGAACACCACGAGCGGCACCGACGTCATGATCAGCATGAAGCGACGCTTGCGCGCTTCGGGCTGCAGCGTGCGCCGGATCGGTCCGAAGACGAAGAAACCGGCCACGCCGACCACCGGCGAGAGCAGCAGCAGGGCGTATACGACCACCAGGTAGCTGGAAAAGTCCGGGTTTTCGACCAGCCGTCTGGTGCCCTGGAACAGGAACGACGCCCAGTCGTTGTGCCAGTTCCAGATCAGCACCGGCACAAAGATCAGCGCCGCCAGTCCCGCCGCCAGGTAGGGCTGCGGGCGAAAGAACCAGCGCCCGGCCCGGCGGTCGACGAGCATGAACACCAGCGCGGCCAGGGCCAGCAGGGCGATGGTGTACTTGGCCAGCAGCCCCAGCCCCATGGCCACCCCCAGGCCCAGGAATGCGCGCGGTTCGTCGTCGATCAGCGCCTTCTTGAAGTAGTACAGGGCTGCCGCCCAGGCTGCGATCATCGGCGCATCCGGGGTCATCAGGATGCCGGAGACGGCGAAAAAGGGCAGGACGGCAAAGGCCAGCACGCACAACAGCCCGGTTGTGCGCCCGCCCATGGTCTCGCCGTAGCGGTAAAAGAACAACGCGCCGACCAGGGTCAGCGGAATCAGGGTGGCGCGCACGCCGAAGATCGTGTCCCCGGCCAGCCAGGTCCCGGCCGCGATCAGCCAGCCGACCAGCGGCGGATGGTCCAGGTAGGACAAGGCCAGGTTCTGGGCGTACATCCAGTAATACATTTCGTCCGGAATCAGCTCGACGTGGCCCATGTAGAGCATCCGCAGCACCAGCATGTAGGCCAGCAGCCCCAGTGCTGCCAGGTGCCAGCGCACGCGCGGTATCACCCCCGAGGCGGTGGAGGCGAACACGTAGAACGCCGAGCCCAGGTAATTGACCCCGGCGGTGACGATGATGGCCGGGATGATGGCCAGCAGCGGAGGCAGGCCGAACACCTCGACCAGCAGGACCAGCACCCCGCCGCGGATCATCAAGGCCATGACGGCAACCACCAGGAAGCGCCCGTAGCGCTGGCGCAGCGGCATGTCGGAATGGGCCTCGCCGCGGAAGGTCCAGCGGTAGTTGAAAGCGAAGTTGGTCAGGGTGGCCAGCACGAAGCCGGCGATATGGGCCGAGCCCAGCCCGGTGCCGGTGCCCATCATCAGCTGGAAGACGGCCAGGTCGACCACCATGCCGGCCAGGCCGACCAGCCCGAACTTTCCGGCGCTGCCCAGCGAGACCCGGCCGCCGGCCAGCCAGGCCAGACGCTTCAGGTAGGTCAGCTGCTGGGCAAGCCCCAGCTTGGACTCGCCGAAACGGCGGTCTTCGAAGCAGATCGGTACCTCGATGGTGCGAATCCGGTCCCCGCCCTGGACCAGCAGCTCCAGCAGGATCTTGTAGCCGGCGGTCTGGCTGGGCAACTGCAAGAGCCGGTCGCGGGCCACGGCGAAAAAACCGGCCATGGGGTCGCGCACCTCCGTAAACGGCCAGGCCAGCAGCGTGGCGGCCCCTGAGGCCAGGTGTCGATGCCAGGGCCAGCCCTCGGTGCGGCCGCCGGGCGCGTGGCGCGAACCGATCGCCACATCGTGGGTGCCGGCCAGCAGCGGCGCGACCAGATCGGGAATCCGGTCGGCCGGATGAGAGCCGTCGGCGTCCATGACCACCAGCCAGCGCCCGCGCGCCGCCCGCGCCCCGTCGAGGACCGCGCCGGACAGGTCCGGCTTGCCGGCCCGCTCGATGACCCGCACGTCCATGCGCGCCGCCCACGCCCGGGCCCGGTCGGTGGTGCCGTCGGTCGAGGAATCATCGACCACCAGCACCTCGTAAGCGACCACCTCGGCCATGGCATCCCGGATCGCGCCCAGCAGGGAATCGATGTTGTCGGCCTCGTTGAGCGTCGGAACGACGATGCTGACGGCGGGCTCGGTGGCAACGGACGGCTGCATGCTCGGCTGGGACGGCTTGGGTGGCAGAGAGAAGAATCCGCTATTGTCGCCCATCGGGCCCCGGAAAACGGCTGCGCGGCGCGGAGCTGCGGAAAATCGCCGTCGGCTACTTGACAGATCCGCTGAACTGCCTACAATGCTCGGTTCTGGCGCGGGAATAGCTCAGTTGGTAGAGCACAACCT
>REEW01000068.1 GCA_007694885.1 Wenzhouxiangella sp.
GAAGATGCGCTCAAGATCGAGATTCCGCCGAATGCCCAGTTGATCCGCAACCTCATGATCGGCGCCCAGTACGCCATCGACCACGTCATGCACTTCTATCACCTGCATGCGCTGGACTGGGTCGATGTGGTGTCTTCGCTGGATGCCGATCCGGAGGCCACTTCGCAACTGATGCAGTCGATCTCCGACTGGCCGTTGTCCTCGCCGGGCTACTTCCGCGATGTTCAGCGCAAGATTCGTGACTTTGTCGAATCGGGCCAGCTGGGGATCTTTGCCAAGGGCTACTGGGGTCATCCGGCCTACAAGCTGCCGCCCGAGGCCAATCTGATGGCGGTTGCCCACTACCTTGAGGCCCTGGAATGGCAGCGCGAGATGGCGAAACTGCATGCCATTTTCGGCGGCAAGAACCCCCATCCGAACTTCCTGGTGGGCGGTGCGCCGGTGGCGATCAGCGTCCATGCCGACGCGCCCGGCGCCGGTCAGACCTCGGTCAACACGACCGGGCTGCAGAAAACGGCCAACATCATCCAGCAAATGAAGGCCTTCATCAACCAGGTCTACGTGCCCGATACGCTGGCGATTGCCTCGTTTTACAAGGACTGGTTCAACGTCGGACACGGCGAGGGCACCGGCAATTTCATGTGCTTCGGTGATTTTCCGACCAGCCGCGGCAGCATGTTTGACCCGGGTTCGCTGACGATTCCGCGCGGCATCATCCTCAACCGCGACCTGTCCCGCATCCACGAACTCGATCTGCACGATCCCAGCCAGGTGCAGGAATTCATTCCGCACTCCTGGTATGAATACGAGGGCGGCAAGGACGTCGGTCTGCACCCCTATGACGGTGAAACCAAGCTGGCCTACGACGGTCCGGCGCCCGGGTACAAGAACCTGGATCCGGGTTCGACCTATACCTGGCTGAAGGCGCCACGCTGGAAAGGCCACGTCATGGAAGTAGGCCCGTTGGCGCGTGTCCTGATGTTGTACGCATCGGGCCATGAACCGACCGTGGAGTTGGCCAACTACGCGCTCGGACAGCTGGACCTGCCCATCGAGGCCATGTTCTCGACGATGGGCCGGATTGCCGCCCGGACGCTGGAGACCAAGATCATCGTCGACATGATGGACGACTGGTTCACCGAGTTGAACACCAACATCAACGCCGGCGATACCCGAACCCAGAACTCCGATATGTGGAGCCCGGGCAGCTGGCCGCGCGAAGCCAGGGGTGCCGGCTACATGGAAGCCCCCCGGGGCGGTCTCGGGCACTGGATCGTGATCAAGAATCGCAAGATCGACAACTACCAGTGCGTCGTCCCGACCACCTGGCTGGCCAGTCCGCGTGATCACGAGGGCAAGCCCGGCGTGTACGAAAACGCCCTGGTCGGGCACGATCTTCATGATCCGGCCCAGCCGCTGGAGATCCTGCGCACCATCCACAGCTTCGACCCCTGCCTGGCCTGTGCCGTGCACGTGGCCGACAAGGATGGCAACGAACTGGTGCAGGTGAAAGTGGCCTGATCTCCCCCGCCACCACTTCAGTGGAAAAACCGGCACCAGTCATGGTGCCGGTTTTTTTGGTGTGATCTGGCTGGCGGGACCGTGCCTGCGTCGGGGCCTGTGAAACATAAGCGATGTCTAAAGGATGTGAAAGTTTCTCCTTGAATGGGGTATTTGGCTTGCATTAAGCGCTTTCATTTCCTATAGTCTACCGTCAGGGAATGGAACGACAAACAGGAGACTGGGGGATGTCAGCAATAAACAAGACTTTCTCGTGCCGTGGCCAAGCGTACATGTGTATCGCCATCGCCATGGCGTTGCTGGGCTCCAGTTTCGCTCTTGCTCAATCACGCGATGAACTCCGCGCTGAGCCGCGTCCGACTGCCACCGAGCGCTACGGGGACCGCGCAAGCGATCTGAAAGCGGCGGACAAGGAAATGGCCCGGTTCATGCAGGGCATGCCCGACGAGTTTCGCGAGATTTTCGATCCGGAAGGTAAGCTCGCGGCCCAAGCGCCGGCCGATGTGCGCCTGGAGCGAATCGGCGATCGTACTCGCCTGCCGGAAAACATCCGTCCCTTCATTGTCGACGTGACCTTCGACGGGGCCACCCCCACGGTGTTTTTCGAGGTGGCCGACGAGAACGGCAACGGCGTGGCCGACGTCGAATCCATGAACGTCGGGGTTTCGGTGGTCAAGTTGATGCCTGGGGACAATGGCCGTACTCCCTATTGGAAAGCCTACATCTACGGCAGCGACGAAGGTCTCCCTCAGGCCGGTTCCTCCAACCGGGGCGAGTTGACCAACCTGGGCGGCGGCAACTACAGCTTCACCCTGGACAGCCCACTGGACTCGTTCGCCGATATTCCGTTCGAGGACGACCTGACCCACCGCATCGGCATTGATCTGCGCAACGTCACCATCATGGGGCAGCAGCTGTCCAACCAACTCTCCGGTGACTCCTGGTTCGATGTTCAGCCGTCCACCGGCGCCACCGAAGACATCCCGACCCGACGCATCGCCGCGCAGGAAAACTGCGCGTCCT
>REEW01000001.1 GCA_007694885.1 Wenzhouxiangella sp.
CCCCGCCGAACAGCAGGAACTTCTCGGTCAGCGTGGTCTTGCCGGCATCCGGGTGCGAAATGATCGCGAAGGTGCGGCGGCGGGTGATTTCTTCAGGCAAGCGGGGCATGGGAAGACTTCAGTGGTATTCAAGCGCTGTATTCTACCGGCTCAGCAGTTTCCATCCCCTTGCTTGAAAGGATTTCGGACCTGACCGCAACAGCGCCGCGGGACGGGACTCACAATTCATAGGGGATGAGCACTGAGAGATCGCCACCGGGCCGAAAATCCCGGGTATTGCGGGTCACGAGGCTCAGCTTGTGGGTGATGGCCACAGCTGCCTGGAAGGCATCGGGCAATTTCAGCCGATCGCTACGCCGGAGCCGGGCGGCCAGGTCGCCGATATCGACCGTCAGCGGCAGGGTCGGGAAATGCGATAGCAGGGAAGTGACCGTTGCTTCCTGTTCATCGGCACACCCGGCCAGAACCTCGGCCCGGGTGATGACCGAGAGTGCGCACAAGTCAGAGTGGCAGAGCAGAAAATCGGTCGCCGCGTCGATGCCGTTGAGGTGGTCGATCACGATTACCGAATCCAGCAGGTACCTCAAGGACTCTCGTCCCACTCGTTGCGCAGGCGCTCCTGCCAGGCCAAACCATCGCCCTGCCGCCAAAGGCCGCGTGTTTCCGTCAGGAGCGTCTCCAGCCCGGGTCGGTCCTGCGCTTCCTGCCGCATCCGGTATTCGCTGACCGCCTCGCCCACGAGGCGCGTCATGGGCACACGCCGCCGTTTCGCCTCGCGATCCAGCCAGCGCTTGTCGGCTTCCCGGAGGTTGATGATCGTTCTGGTCATGCCGATATGATATCAATTCTTTCAGTATCTGATATCTACCTGGAGTCGTCAGGGTCCGATCACGATTTGCACCGGCCAACCGGCTTGGCTAGATTGACCCCTTGGGCAATACGGAATCGCTGATTGAGCGGATCGGCGCCAGCCACGTCGGCGGACCGGGTTTTCCGCCCTTTACCCGACCCCCGGATCGGACCCTCGATTTGTATCAGCCGCGGGGCGCGCGCTTCGGCCCGGAATTCGACCCGGCCGACATCGAGCTTGTGGAATGGGGCGAACTGATCGTGGAGTTCGACAGTGAAGACTCGGCCAGATTTCGGCGTTCACTCCCGGGAACCTTCGCCCCCCTGCCCTTTTCCTACATGGCCTGGGCGAATTCCTACAGCACAATTGGAACAAACCCCACTGGTCGAACAACCCGGTGCCGCAGCACACTACGGAATATCTGTTCAAGCAGGCTGCCGATTCGTATGCTCCGCATATTCGTCCTTTGCACAGCGCTGCTGGCCGCAATCGGCTGGTCCAGCACCGCGCCTGCCGTCGATCCAACCGGCACGGCACTCGAGCCCAATCAAACGGTGGTCTTCGAGGGATACCCCGCCATCCGCAACCAGTGGGGAGAACTGCAGGTGCAGTCGCTGGCCCGGCTGGCCGCCCGGCGTGGTGAGGGCCTGGTCCTGAGATCGGAGTTTCGTTCCGCCCAGGGCCGTTCCCTGGCCCTGGTCGGCCAGGCGTTCGATTCCGGCAAGGCCTCGCTGAGCATCAGCCTGGGCTCGAGCGTGATCGGCCTGGAAGTGGCGCCCGATCGTCAACCTGTTCTCAGCGGGCTGCTCAAACCGCGCAGCGAGCGGGCCCTGAAACAGATGATGGAGTCGGGTGTACCGGTCGATTCGCTTGCTTACTTCCTGGAACCGGCGATCGAATGGCAGGACTGGGAACTGTTTCAGGAGTTCGCGGCCTTCCTGCGCACGGTCGAATCTGATCTTGAGCTGTCAAGCCCGGCCGAGCGCGACGACATCCTGAACGACGAATGGGCTCGCATCTGCGACCTTGCCCTGGAAACGCTCGGCGAGGACGAGAAGCTCGGGCTGTCGAGTGAAATTCTGATGTCGAACGCTCTGAGCTGCATCGGAAACGCCATCCTCGCGGCATCCGGCAACCTGGCACTATGGAATACGCGCCTGGACTGCCTGATGTGCGCGGTCAGCAAACGCCCCACTTACTGCAACCCATGCGCTGCGGCCATCGGCGTGGCCGCCGGGTCGCTCATGACGGCCGTGACCGAGTGTTTCGGGGATTCGCCCCCGGACCCGGACAACCCGCCGCCACCGCCGGGGGCCGGCAACCTCCCCGCACCGATTCACATGCCGCCCAACCAGGTTCTGGTCCCGATCTACAGTCTCGAAACGGTGACCATTTGCGTGGATGGAACCTGTTATCAGCAAACGGTCGTCACCATCATCGGCTGGCAGCTGATCGAGCAATAAGCGCAACGTGCACACGTCAGGAGAGGAAAGTGATGCTGCCGGACGGATCATCCGCAGGACAGTCAGCTCGTTTCGACGCCGCCCGGCCAACTGTCCGAAATCGGTCAATCGGCCCGCAAACGCATGCGCTCGCGCGGCGGGACGGCGCCGCCATCCGGGCCCTCGAACTCGAACGGCACGGACACCAGCTGCATGTCGCGGTTTTTCTGGATGACGAAGTGCAGGTGCGG
>REEW01000040.1 GCA_007694885.1 Wenzhouxiangella sp.
CGCACGGGACTGCGCACGATTGCCTACGGCAGCGGTCTTACAACCCGGATGCGCCTGAACGACCTGCCCATGAACGTGGATCTGGAGCCGGGCGATCTGCTGGTCACATCCGGTCTTGGCGGAACGTTCCCGGCCGGATTGCCGGTGGCCCGGGTCGATGAAATCGAGCGACCGTCCGGCGAAGCCTTCGCCAGCGCCACCCTGCGTCCGCTGGGACGGCTCGATCGCTCGCGGCATCTGCTGGTGCTTGATCCGGTCGAACCGCCAGCGCCTGACCCGGTTGACCCGGTTGACCCGGTTGATCCTGACGCGGCTGCCGATGCGCTCGAGTCCCAGCCTGCCGACAGCGTCCTCGCCCCCGTCGACCCGGAGCCGGATTCATGAGCGCTCGCAACTCCGACCAGACCCTGCTGCTGATCACTCTGGGGCTTGCCCTGGTCCTGACCTTGATGCCATTGCCCGAGGCGGCCCAGGGCGCGCGGCCCCATTGGGTCGCGCTGGCGATTATTTACTGGAATCTGGAGGCCGGGCGTCTGCGCTATCTGGGTCAGGGCTTCATTCTCGGTCTGCTGCTGGACCTGATCACCGGCAGTCTGCTCGGCCAGCATGCCCTGGCCCTGGTGATTCTTTGCTACCTGCTCGAACGTTTCCGCGCCCGGATACGTTTTTTCCCCCCCTGGCAGCAAGCAGCCGTCGTCCTCGCCTTGCTGGTCAATGATCGCATTGTCCACCTGTGGGTCGTCGGGCTGGCCGGCGAGGGCTGGCCCCACTGGAGCTGGTGGCTGGGGCCCCTCGTCAGCGTGGCCCTCTGGCCGTGGTTGTTTCTCCTGACCGACGCCGTGCGTCGGCGTCAGCGCCTGAGAAGATCATGAAGCCGATCGGCACGCTGAGCGTGATGCGCGATGAACAAACCGAGCTGGCGGTGATCTCGGCCCGGTACCGCTGGCTGGTGGTCGTGGTGCTGGCCGTTTTCGTGCTGCTGGGCTTTCGGTTCGCGAAACTGCAGGTCAGTGACCATGAACTGTACGCAAGCCGGGCCGACGACAATCGCATCCGTCTGCAGGCGCTGGCGCCGAATCGCGGCCTGATTCTGGATCGCCGGGGGCGGGTGCTGGCGGAAAACCTTCCTGCCTACCGTCTGGTGGTGGTACCGGAACGAACCCCGTCGCTGAACGACACGCTGGACAGGCTTCAGGGCCTGGTCGAGATCGGCGTCGATGAGCTGGAGCGTTTCGAACGCCAGCGCCAGCGCTCCCGGCGCTTCGAGGCGCTGACGCTGAAAACCAATCTCGACCCGGAGCAGGTGGCGCGATTGGCGGCGCAGCGCCACCGGCTGCCCGGGGTGGAAATCGAGCCGTACCTGACCCGTCACTATCCGCACGGCGAGGCCCTTGCCCACGTGGTCGGCTATGTCGGCCGGGTCGACGAGCGCGACCTGCGCCGCCTGCCCATCGAGCGCTACCGCGCCACCACGCACGTCGGCAAAACCGGCGCCGAGCGATCCTACGAAGACATTCTGCACGGGCAGCCGGGTTTCGAGCGGGTCGAAACGAATGCCCAGGGGCGAGTGCTGCGCGTGCTCGAGCGCAGCAAACCCGCGCCCGGTCGGGATCTCACCCTGACCCTCGACCTGGATCTGCAGCTGGCCGCGGTCGAGGCGCTTGGTTCGGCCTCTGGTTCGGTGGTTGTTCTTGACGTCCATACCGGCGAAGTGCTCGCCCTGGTCAGCCAACCCGGTTTCGATCCCAACCTCTTTGTTCACGGCATCAGCCGGCAGGACTATGCGTTTCTGCTCAATCACCGGCAGCGGCCGCTGTTCAACCGCTTTCTGTCCGGCGGTTACGAGCCCGGATCCACGATCAAGCCGTTTCTGTCGCTGGCAGGGCTGGATTCCGGTGCCATCACGCCCGAGCAGAGAGTCTTTTCCAGCGGCTATTTCCAGCTTCCTGGCCACAGTCGACGCTATCGGGACTGGCGGCGCGGCGGCCATGGCTGGGTCGACCTGGAACTGGCTCTGGCCGAGTCGGTCAACGTGTATTACTACCAACTGGCCGTGGAGCTGGGCATTGACCGGATTTCCCGCGAACTGGCCCTGTTCGGTTTCGGACGCAGCACCGGGCTGGATCTGCCCGGGGAATCGTCCGGCGTGTTGCCGACCCGCAGCTGGAAGCGGGCCACGTTCGGCGAGGCCTGGTTCCCCGGCGAAACCGTCATTACCGGCATCGGCCAGGGCTTCACGGTCGTGACCCCGCTGCAGTTGGCCCATGCGACGGCCGCCCTGGCCGGCCGCGGTCGAACGGCCCCGCCAAGGCTCAACGGCGATACCGCAACAGTGCCTGTACAGATGGTCGAGCACCGCCAAGCGCACTGGGATGCGGTCTTTGCCGGCATGGCGTCGGTCGTCCATGGTCGCACCGGCACGGCCCGGGCGATCGCGGCCGACCTGCCGGGGCGAATCGCCGGCAAGACCGGCACCGCCCAGGTCTTCGGTCTGCCCGATGACGACTTCGAGCGGGCCCTGCGCGCCGATGACATCCTGCCCGAGCATCTGCGCAACCACGCGCTGTTCATGGGCTTTGCTCCGTTGGAGGAGCCGCGGATTGCGATCAGCGTGGTGGTCGAGCACGGTGGCGGCGGGTCCAGGGTGGCCGCGCCGGTGGCCGCAAAGGTGATCGCCCGGGCCCTGGAACTGGGTCACTGATGCTCGCTGCCGGATCCATGCACGCCAGTGGACCGACCGTCATTCGACTGGATGGCTGGCTGCTGGTTCTTCTGCTGCTGCTGATGGGACTGGGTCTTGTGGTCTTGTACAGTGCCGGTGAGCAGGACCCGGGCCTGGTTTGGCGCCAGGCCGTACGCCTGGGGCTGGGTTTGGCGGTGCTGGTGGTCATGGCCCACTTCCCGCCCCGCCTGCTGGAGCTATGGGCGCCATGGCTGTTCGCACTGGCCCTGCTGTTGCTGCTTGCGACCGTGTTTTTCGGCGTCGGGCGCGGAGCCCAGCGCTGGCTGGACCTGGGTTTCGTGCGCTTCCAGCCGGCCGAAGCCATGAAGCTGGCTCTGCCGCTGATGCTGGCCTCGCTGTTTTCCCGCCGGCCTCTGCCCCCGGGCTGGCTGGACAGCCTGATGGGCCTGGGCCTGATCGCGTTGCCGGCTGGCCTGATCATCCTGCAGCCGGACCTGGGCACCGCCGTACTGGTCGCGGCGAGCGGATTGGGCCTGATGTTTCTGGCCGGTCTGCGCTGGCGCCTGATTGCGCTGATGGGCGTCGGCCTGACCGCCGCCCTGCCGCTGGCGTGGGTCAATCTTCATGCCTATCAGCAAAACCGGGTGCTGACGTTCCTCAATCCGGAACGCGACCCGTTGGGTCAGGGTTGGAACATCATCCAGTCCAAGATCGCGGTCGGTTCCGGCGGCTGGAGCGGCAAGGGCTGGCAGGCCAGCACGCAGTCCCACCTGGAGTTCCTGCCCGAACCGCATACTGATTTCATCTTCTCGGTCCTGGCCGAGGAGTTCGGCTTCGTCGGTGTGCTGACTCTGCTTTTGCTGTATGCCGCGATTACCCTGCGCGCCCTGTTCCTGGCCAGCCGCTGTCGCGACACCTTCGGCCGCTTGCTGGCCGGCACGGTGGTGCTGATGTTTTTCCTCTACATGGCGGTCAACGTCGCCATGGTCAGCGGCCTCCTGCCGGTGGTCGGTGTGCCCCTGCCGCTGGTCAGCTACGGCGGCACCTCGGCGGTGACTCTGCTGGCCGGCTTCGGCCTGGTCATGGGTTTGTACAGCCGTCGCCGGTTCATGGGGAGCGGATGATGACCCGTCATCAAGGGAATGCAGCCGGCACCGTGCCACGGGATACAATGGCACCCGGCGATCGCTTGCCCCGGCAGGAAACCAAATGGGCGGTTCTGCGCTCTGACCGGTTGGCCCCTTCATTTGCAGACATGATCAAGATGACCTTCAAACTGCGTTTTCTACTGGTTTTCCTCGTCGGCCTGGCCGCTTTCAGCAGTCACGCCGATGAGCCTCATCCGGGTGCGAGTGCTTTCATCGAGCGGGTCACGGTCGAGCATGGTCTGGACGTCGACCTGGTCCGCTCGGTGCTGGCCGATGCCCGTTATCAGCAATCGATCATCGATGCGATCAGTCGCCCGGCCGAGGCCCGGCCCTGGTACCAGTACCGGCCGATTTTTATGACCGAGCCGCGCATTGCCGGGGGCGTGGAGTTCTGGCGGGCCAATGCCGAATTGCTCGAACAGATCCACGAGCGGTTTGAAGTACCGATCGAGATCATCGTGGCCATCGTCGGCGTCGAAACAAATTACGGCATGAACACGGGCAGTTTCCGCGTCATCGACGCGCTGGCCACGCTGGGCTTTTACTTTCCCCGCAGGGCCGAGTTCTTCGCCTCCGAACTGGGCCATTTCATGGCCCTGGCCGCCGAGGAGGACCTGCCCCTGTTCGAGGTGCGCGGCTCCTATGCCGGCGCGATGGGGATCGGGCAATTCATTCCATCGAGCTACCGCGCCTACGCGGTTGACTTTGACGGCAGTGGCCGGCGCGACCTGTGGCGTTCGCTGCCTGATGCGCTTGGCTCGGTGGCCAACTACCTTGCCGTTCATCGCTGGGAAGCGAATGCCCCGATCGTGCTGCCCGTCGACCAGGTGCCCGAGAACCTGAACGAAGAGTTTCCGATCCGGCCGCGCCACAGCCTGGCCGACCTGAGCGAACTCGGCATCGGTTTCGAGCCCGGCGACCTGGCCCCGGAAACCGCGGCCACGCTGATCGAGCTGGAAGGCGCCGAAGGCCCCGAGTTCTGGATCGGGCTGAACAACTTCTATGTCATTACCCGCTACAACCGCTCTCCGCTCTACGCGATGGCCGTGACCCAGCTGGCCGAGGCCATTCGGGAGCAGGCCGAGTGACAGTCGAAGCGCGCCAGGGTCTGGTGAACCGTTCGCCGCGGGTCCGAAGGCTCTTCGCCAGGCCGGTGACATGCCGTTTGCTGATGCTGGCTGTGGCGGCGGCGGTGCTGGCCGGCTGCGCCGCGGTGGAGCGCGAGCCGGGTCCGGCCGTGCCGCCCGGTGAAATCCGGGACGGCGCACCTGCCGGCGAGCTCGATGTCGCCAGGATCGTGCCGGTGGTACCGCAGCCGGAACCGCGCAGTGCCTACGGCAATCACAGTCCGTATACCGTGCTGGGCCAGACCTATACCGTCAAGTCCAGCGCCCAGGGATACCGGCAACGCGGCATCGCTTCCTGGTACGGAACCAAATTTCACGGTCGCCTGACGTCGTCGGGCGAACCCTACGACATGTACCAGATGACCGCGGCCCACAGAACCTTGCCGCTGCCCACCTATGCCGAGGTACGACACCTGGAAAACGGTCGCAGCATCATCGTTCGAATCAATGATCGAGGTCCGTTTCATCCCGACCGTGTGATCGACCTGTCGTGGGCGGCAGCGGTCAAACTCGGCATCGACCAGGCCGGAACCGGGCCGGTGGAGGTTCGCGCGATTACGTTCGACGAGCCGGACGTGCCGAGGGTTCGGCCGGCGCGCTTTCCCGTCCTGCTCCAGGTCGGTGCTTTCGCCGAGCGTGAGCGTGCCGACGGTGTAGCCCATGCGTTGGGTAACGGCGGCGTAGCGCCCGTCGTGACCGAGCGAGCGCGCACCGGCGCCGGCCAGATCTGGCGGGTCCAGGTCGGACCGCTGAGCGATCTCGACAAGACCTTCGAGCTGGTTGAGCGCGTGATCGAGCTGGGTTTCGACCGGCCGCAATATGTGTATCCCTGAATGAAGAAGCGAAACCCCCTTGTTGATTCCATCATGACCAAGACCCTGTTTTTTGTTGCCCGCGCCGGATGGCTGGCCTGCCTGCTGTGTGCCTGGATGACCACGGCGTTGGCCCAGGTGCCGATACCTGCTCCGCCCTCGGTTGGCGCGACCAGCTACATCCTGCTGGATTTTCACAGCGACCAGGCCCTGGCCGAACGCAATAGCGACGAGCGCATCGAGCCGGCCAGTATCACCAAGCTGATGACGTCCTACGTCGCCTTCCGGGAGCTTGCGGCCGGCAATCTTGACCTGGACGACGAAGTCCTGGTCTCGGAAAAAGCCTGGCGCACGCCGGGCTCGCGGATGTTCATCGAGGTCGGCAACCGGGTGCGGGTGGAAGATCTGCTCAAAGGCATCATCATCCAGTCCGGCAACGATGCCAGCGTCGCCATCGCCGAGCACATCGCCGGTGACGAAGTGGTTTTTGCCAGCATGATGAACGAGCAGGCCGCGGTTCTGGGCATGATCGGCACGAACTACACCAACGCCACCGGTCTGCCGCACCCCGAGCAGTACACCACCGCACGCGATATCGCCGTCCTCGCCCGGGCGCTGATCAACGAGTTCCCCGACTTCTATGCCTGGTATTCAGAGCGCGAGTTCACCTTTGGCGGCATCCGTCAGCACAACCGGAACCGATTGCTGTGGCGGGATCCGTCGGTCGATGGCCTGAAGACCGGTCACACCAGCAGCGCCGGCTACTGCCTGGTGACCTCGGCCAGCCGCGACGGCATGCGCCTGATCAGCGTGGTCATGGGCACCAGCAGCGAAGAAGCGCGGGCCACGGCAAGCCAGGCCCTGCTCAACTACGGCTTCCGGTTTTTCGAGACCTATCAGCTCTACGAAGGCGGATCGGTTCTGGCGACCGAACGCATCTGGCAGGGTCGCGACAACGAGCTGCCCCTGGGAATCGACTCGGACCTGTTCGTGACCGTGCCGCGCGGCCGCTACGACGCCCTGGAAGCCCGCCTGGAACTGCCCGACCGACTGACCGCGCCGGTTCACAGCGGCAGCACTCTGGGTCAGTTGCTGATCGAGCTGGACGGGGATGCCCTGGTCAGCCGGCCGCTGGTGGCCCTGGCCGATGTCGAAGAAGCCGGTTTTTTCGGCCGCGCCAGCGACAGCGTGCGGATGTGGCTGGGCGGTCTGTTCGGCGGCGACTGAGCGGGGCGGTTGATGACCAAAGCAGTCACCGGGCTGGAGTTTCCCTGTCGTTACCCGATCAAGGTCATGGCTGCGACCGGGCCGCAGGTCCGTGACCAGGTGCTGGCCGTTGTTGCCGCTCACGCCGAGTTCTCCGCGGCCGAGGATGTGCGCTGTCGGCCCAGCCGCAACGGTCGTTTCGAAAGCATCACGGTGACGGTGCAGATCGAATCGCGTGCACGGCTCGAGGCGCTGTACGCCGACCTGGGCCGGCTGGACGCGGTCAAGATGATGCTGTGACGGGCGCGGCCGCCAAGCCGGACACTCCCCGCCTTCCCCTGAAGGTTCGCCGCCTCGGGCGCTGTGCCTACGGGCCGGTCTTCGATGATATGCGCCGGTTTACCGATGCGCGTACGCCCGCCAGCTGCGACGAGCTTTGGCTGGTCGAGCACGAACCGGTCCTGACTCAAGGGTTGGCCGGGCGCCCGGAACACGTTCTCCGGGTGTCCGATATCCCCCTGATCCAGACCGATCGCGGCGGCCAGGTCACCTACCACGGGCCGGGCCAGCTGGTTGCCTACCCGCTGCTTGACATCGACCGGCGCCGGCTCGGGGTGCGCTGCCTGGTCAATCGGCTGGAACAGATCGTCATCGACCTGCTGGCTGGTTTCGGGGTCCAGGGAGTGCGTCGGGAGGGCATGCCCGGCGTGTACGTAGAGCGGGCCAAGATCGCTTCGATCGGACTGAAAGTCCGGCGCGGCCGCTGTTACCACGGGCTGGCCTTCAACATCGACCTGGATTTGGCCCCGTTTGCCCTGATCAACCCGTGCGGCTATGCTGACCTGGCGGTGACGCGCCTGGTCGACCACGCTCCGGCCGCCGATTTCCAGGCGGTGGCGGAAAAACTCGTGACGGCATTTTGCGGGGTCTTGCAGTACGATCAAGGCTCGTCAGCGATATAACGCTCTGGTCCGGTACGGGTCGAGCAATCACATTCGTTGCAAACTTCAGCCCGATCCATCGGTCACAGTGCTTATGAAAATGACATCGCGCCACTTGATTTTCGGAGTGTTTGCAGCTCTGCTGCTCGCACCGGCCGCTTTTTTCCTGATGCCGGGCGAGGCGACCGTGGTCGACTCGCCGGCGGATCAGGAGCGCCTGGAGCCGAGCGCTGAGCACCGCTTCGCCAGCCGCCTGGCCACTCGCTTCATCAGCGGCTATCACTACCACCGCCTGGATCTTGATCAGGAGATGTCGGAACGCATCTTTGATCAGTATCTGCGCCTGATGGATCCCAATCGGGTGTACTTTACCGCCCGGGATCTGGCCGATCTCGAGCGGTATCGGCCGCACCTGGCCGACGCGCTCAAAAGCGCCGACCTGGAGCCGGCGTTCGATATCTTCGAGCGTTACCAGCGCAGGGTGGGAGAGCGTATCGCCCATGCCCGCTCGCTGCTCGAGCAGGATTTCGATTTCACCGCCGACGAGGAATACCAGTTCGACCGTACCGAGGCGGCCTGGGCTGCCGACGATGACGAACTGGATGAAATCTGGCGCCAGCGGGTCAAGAACGACTGGCTGCGCCTGCGCCTGGCCGACCAGGACGACGAAGCGATCGCCGAGACCCTGGAGGAGCGCTACCGCAACCTGGGTCGACGGATCGCCGAGTTCAACAGCGAAGACGTCTTTCAGTTCTTCATGAACGCCTACACCCGTTCGATCGAACCGCACTCGGCCTACATGTCGCCGCGCAGTGTCGACAATTTCGAAATTTCCATGCGCCTGTCGCTGGACGGCATCGGAGCGATGCTGCAGCGCGAGACCGAGTACACCACCGTCATGGAGATCGTCCCCGGCGGTCCGGCCGATCTCGACGGCCGCCTGCAGCCCGGAGACCGCATCGTTGGCGTCGCCCAGGAGGGCGAGGAGATGGTCGATGTGGTCGGCTGGCGTCTCGATGACGTGGTGTCGCTGATTCGCGGCGAGCGCGATACCGAAGTGCGCCTGGAGGTTCTGCCGGCAGAAAATGCCCTCAGCGGACCCTCCAAGGTCATCGACATCGTTCGCAACGAAGTCAAGCTCGAAGAGCAGGCTGCCCAGAGCGATGTCATCGAAGTGCCCGACGGCGATGAAGTCCGCCGCATCGGCATCGTTCGTGTGCCGGTGTTTTACGTCGACTTTCAGGGCCGGGCCCGCAACGAGCCCAATTACCGGTCCTCGACACGTGATGTTCGGCGCCTGATCAATGAGCTCGACGAGCAAGGTATCGACGGGCTGGTCATCGATCTGCGCGGCAACGGCGGCGGTGCACTGGTCGAAGCCACGACCATGACCGGGTTGTTCATCGACGAAGGGCCGGTCGTCCAGGTCCGCGATTCGCGCGGCCGGGTGTCGCTGGAGGAGGATCGTGAGCCAGGCATGGCCTGGGACGGTCCGCTGGCGGTGCTGGTCGATCGGCGCAGCGCGTCGGCATCGGAAATTTTTGCCGGTGCGATCCAGGACTACGGTCGCGGGGTGGTCCTGGGCGAGTCGACGTTCGGCAAGGGGACGGTCCAGAACCTGATCGACCTCGACGACCTGTCGCGCTCCGAGGACGCCCGGCTCGGTCAGATCAAGCTGACCATGGCCCAGTTTTACCGGATTGCCGGCGGATCGACCCAGGCCAAGGGCGTGGTCCCGGACATCCCGCTCCCCACGGCCGGCGATCCGGCCGACTTTGGCGAAAGCGCGCTGGACTTTGCCCTGCCCTGGGGGGAAATCGATCCGGCCGACTTCCAGCCCATGGCCGACCTGTCGGGACTGATCGAGCTGGCCAGGGATCGTCACCTGGCGCGCCTGGAGACGGACTCGGAGCTACAATCACTGCTCGAGGAAATCGCCGACTGGGAAAAGACCAGGGGCCGCACGACGGTATCGCTGAACGAAGACGTGCGCCGGGCGGAAATGGAGGAAAGCGAAGCCCGCCGCAGTGCGCGGATTGCCGGCGGCAGGTCGCCGCACGACGCCATGAACGGTCCGGACGCGAGCATTGTCGAGGATGATCAGGATGAGGACAAGGAAACGGATCGAGACTTGTACCTGGTGGAGTCTGCGCGAATCCTGGTCGATCTCATCGATCTGGATCGCGAAGACCACCGCCTGGCCCACCGCGCTGAACTCGATCTGTCGCCCTGACGGTCCCGGTTTCCAAAGCCCTCCGGGCTTTCTTTCACGCATTTCGGGCCGGCCACGCGGCCGGCCCGCCTGATTCGGGTGCTGATTTCGACCGCGCGGGTGGCAGTTGCGGTTCCATTGCCGCAGTTGTTCGACTACCTGCCGCCGGAGGGTCAGGCGCTTCCGCCCGCGGGCAGCCGTGTATCGGTATCGTTCGGAAACCGGCGCGTGATTGGTTTGGTCATGGATTCGGGCGAGGTCGATGACGCGACCAATCTGAAACGAATCGAGGCGGTACTGGATCGGGCCCTTGTTCCGGCCCACCTGCTTGAACTGATCCACTGGGCTGGGCGCTATTACGGATTTCCACCCGGCGAGGCGATCAACCTGGTATTACCCGGGGTGCTGCGTCGGCTCAAACCCTTTCGTTGTCCGCCGCCGCAACGTCTGGCGATTTCGGCCAGCGGCCGAAGCGCTGAGCCGCGCAACGCGCCGCGACAGCAAGACATCCTCGATTGGCTGGTCGACGGGGTTCTGACCCGGGACGAACTGCTGTCCCGCGGTGCCAGCGCCGCGACCGTCCGGACGCTGCTGGCGAAAGGCTGGATCGCGCCAGCCGGACAAGAAGAGCCACTGGCGGCTGAAGCCGGTCCCGAACTCAATCCAGAACAGCGCCAGGCCCTGGCCGCGGTGCTGCGGTCACGTCACCGTTTTGCCTCGTTTTTGCTCGCTGGCGTGACCGGCAGCGGCAAAACCGAGGTCTATCTGCAGGCAGCCCGGGCCATGCTGCGGCGCGGGCGCCAGGTTCTGATTCTGATCCCGGAAATCGGCCTGACCCCGCAGCTGATCCGCCGCATCGAGGCCAGGCTGGGACTTTGCGCCGTGGTCTATCACTCCGGCTTGAGCGAGGGCGAGCGCCTGGCCTGCTGGCAGGCCGCCGCCAGCGGTCGGGCGCGGGTGATCGTGGGGACACGCTCGGCGGTGTTCCTGCCGCTGGCCCGACCCGGCCTGGTGGTGGTGGACGAAGAGCATGATGCTTCGTTCAAGCAGCAGGATGGTGCCCGTTACCACGGGCGCGACGTGGCCGTGATGCGCGCCCATCTGCTCGGCATCCCGGTGGTGCTGGGCTCGGCCACGCCGAGTCTGGAGAGCCTCAACAACGCCCGTTCCGGTCGCTACCGGCTGCTCAGGATTTCGCGCCGGGCCGGGCCGGCGGTGCAGCCGAGCTGGTCGGTTGCCGACCTGCGAGGTCAGAAAGGGGCGCTGGACGGCGAGCTCCTGAACGCCATCGATCGGCATCTGGAAGCCGGCGGCCAGGTGTTGCTGTATCGCAATCGACGCGGCTACGCGCCCGTGATGATGTGTCCGTCGTGCGGCTGGCAGGCCGACTGCCATCGCTGCGACGCTCACCTGACCCTGCATCAGCGCGCATCCATCCTGCAGTGCCATCACTGCGGCGCCTCGCAGCGCGTGCCGGCGCGTTGCCCCGAGTGTGGTGAACCCGATCTGCAGCCGCTTGGCGCCGGCACCGAGCGGCTTGAGCAACAGCTGCAGCAGCGCTTTCCCGAGGTCCCGGTTCATCGCGTCGACCGGGACAGCATGAGCCGACGCGATGAATTCGGCCGCCTGCTCGAAGAAATTCGCCGGGGCCGGCCGTGCATTCTGGTCGGCACCCAGATGCTCGCCAAGGGTCACCACCTGCCCGGCGTCACGTTGGCGGCGGTGCTGGATGTGGACCAGGCCCTGTTCAGTGCCGACTTCCGCGCCCCGGAGCGACTCGGACAGGCGGTCTGCCAGGTGGCCGGGCGCGCCGGCCGCGGCGACCGCCCCGGTCAATTCGTTCTCCAGACCCGCCACCCGGAACATCCGCTGCTGGCCGAGCTTTGTCGCTCGGACTACCTGAGTTTCGCCGGCCACCTGCTCGATGAACGCGCCGCGGCCGAATTGCCGCCGTGCGCGCCGCTGGCCATGCTGCGCGCCGAGGCGCATCAGCCGCAGCCGGCGCAGGCTTTTCTGCGCGCTGCCGCGCTCAGACTGGACGATCCGGCCGTGGAGGTGCACGGACCCATTCCGGCGATTCTGTCGCGTCGAGGCGGCTACTGGCGTTTCCAGCTGTGGCTGCAGGCGCGCGAGCGGGCCGGTCTTGTCCATGCCTTGCCGGACTGGCTGGCCTCGTTGTACGGCCTGCCTGAAGCGCGGCGCGTGCGCTGGCATCTGGACATGGATCCGCTCGAACTGTGAACCGGCAACGTGGTATGACTACAATGGAGAAAAATCGGCCGAGGGCTGAACGCGTCTGACGGCGTCGACGGTCTTCGAGACAATACCAATTGAGCGGGTAGAAAACATGGTGGATCACTGGCTGCATCCCGATGACGTGGATGGTGAGGAGACGCGCGAATGGCTGGAGGCCCTGAGTGCCGTGGTCGACCGCGAAGGCCCGGAGCGGGCCCACTACCTGCTCCAGCGCCTGGTCGAACTGGCGCGCCGTTCCGGCGCCCATCTGCCGTTCGACCTGACCACGGCCTACATCAACACCATCTCGCCGCAGCGCCAGCCGAGCCTGCCCGGCGACCGTGCGCTGGAGCGGCGCATCAAGGCGATGATCCGCTGGAACGCCATGGCCATGGTGGTGCGCGCCGGCCGGCGCGGCGGCGAACTGGGCGGCCACATCGCCAGCTTCGCCTCGGCTGCCACCCTCTACGATGTCGGCTTCAATCATTTCTTCAAGGGCCCGGACCATGAAGACGGCGCCGACCTGCTCTACATCCAGGGTCATTCTTCGCCGGGCATTTATGCCCGCGCCTTCCTCGAGGGTCGTCTGGACGAGGCCCGGCTCGACCGCTTCCGCCAGGAGGTCGACGGCGAGGGCTTGAGCTCCTATCCGCACCCCTGGCTGATGCCGGATTTCTGGCAACTCCCGACCGTGTCCATGGGCTTAGGTCCCATCATGGCGATCTACCAGGCCCGGTTTCTGAAATACCTGCACAACCGCGAGATGGTCAAGGCCGACAAGCGCAAGGTCTGGTGTTTCATGGGCGACGGCGAGTGCGACGAGCCCGAATCCCTGGGCGCGATTTCGCTGGCCGGGCGCGAGAAGCTCGACAATCTGATCTTCGTGGTCAACTGCAACCTGCAGCGCCTCGACGGTCCGGTCCGGGGCAACGGCAAGATCATCCAGGAGCTGGAGGGCCAGTTCCGCGGCGCCGGCTGGAACGTGATCAAGGTGATCTGGGGTTCGTACTGGGATCCGTTGCTGGCGCGCGACACCAGGGGTCTGCTGCGCCGGCGCATGGAAGAGGCGCTGGACGGGGACTACCAGAAATACAAGGCCAACGACGGCGCTTACGTGAGAAAGCACTTCTTCGGCGCCTACGATG
>REEW01000067.1 GCA_007694885.1 Wenzhouxiangella sp.
AACCCCGAACCCTCGTCCCCCGACTTCGACCTCGTCGTCCTGGGCTCCGGACCCGGCGGGTACACGGCCGCGTTTCGGGCCGCCGACCTGGGGTTGAGCGTGGCCCTGATCGAGCGCTACCCGACCCTGGGCGGGGTCTGCCTGAACGTTGGTTGCATTCCGTCCAAGGCGCTGCTGCACGTCGGCCAGGTCATCGATGCGGCCGCGCAGCTGGGCGATCACGGCGTGTCCTTCGGCGAGCCGCAGATCGATCTCGACAAGCTGCGATCGTTCAAGGACGAGGTGGTCGGCAAGCTCACCGGCGGGCTGGCCGGCATGGCGAAAAAGCGCAAGGTCGAAGTCATCCGCGGAACCGGGCGATTCAGCGACTCACACACACTGAACGTGCAGCACGAGGCCGAGGAACGGACGATCAGCTTCCGCCAGTGCATCATTGCCGCCGGCTCCCGCGTGATCGAAATCCCCGGGATTCCGTGGGACGACGAACGGGTCATGGACTCCACCGGCGCCCTGAAGCTGGCCGAGGTACCCGACCGCCTGCTGGTCATCGGCGGCGGCATCATCGGCCTGGAAATGGCTTGTGTCTACCGCGCGCTGGGTGCGGACGTGACCGTGGTCGAGATGATGAACCAGCTCATGGCCGGCGCCGACCCCGACCTGGTCAAGCCGCTGCAGCAACACCTCAAGAACCAGGGCGTGAGATTCCAGCTCAACACCAGGATCAAGAAGGTCGAGCCCGGCGAGAGCGGGTTGACCGCGTACTTTGACGGCGACAAGGCGCCCGACCCGGACCGCTTCGACCGCGTGCTGGTGTGCGTCGGGCGCCGTCCCAACGGCGACCGACTCAACGCCGAGGCGGCCGGGGTCGAGGTCGACGACCGCGGTTTCATCCCGGTCGATGGCCAGATGCGCACCAACGTCGCCCACATCCTGGCCATCGGCGATATCGTCGGTCAGCCCATGCTCGCGCACAAGGGCTCTTACGAGGGCAAGGTAGCCGCCGAGGTGGCCGCCGGCGAAAAGCGTGCCGCCGATGCGCGCGTGATCCCTTCGGTGGCCTACACCGATCCGGAAGTGGCCTGGGTCGGCCTGACCGAGGCGCAGGCGAAAGATCAGGGCATTGATTACGGCGTTGGCAAGTTCCCCTGGGCGGCCTCCGGGCGGGCCCTGGGCATGGACCGGACCGAGGGTTTCACCAAGCTGATCTTCGACCGGCAGACCGATCGCCTGATCGGCGCCGGCGTGGTCGGCCTGCATGCCGGCGACCTCATCGCCGAGCTTTGCCTGGCCCTGGAGATGGGTTGTGACGCCGCCGACATCAGCCTGACCATGCATCCGCACCCGACCGTGTCGGAGTCGGTCATGATGGCTGCCGAAGTCTATGAGGGTACAATCACCGACCTTTACCTTCCGAAAAAATAGTCGCTCACCTCATGCAAAAATCGTCGATTCCGAACCTGGTCGCGCTGCTGCCTGTCCTGTTTTTCATCATTGCCGCCCAAGCGGCATCCGGCGCCGAGGCGCAGCAGATGGCGCGCTCGGAGTCGCTCCATGAGTTCTTCGACCGGGTGACCCGGGAGCAGCGTTCCCTGAGCCCGCAGGCCATGTCGGCAGCCATGCTCGGCAGCGATCGGGAGGCGGAGTTTCTTGGCCGCCTCGATATCCCGTCGGTTGAGGGGGCTCGCACCGAGCTGGCCATGGCAAGGCGTCATCGCCAGGAACTGGCGCGCTTCGACCGGCAAGCGGTCTCGCCGCAGGATCAGCTGTCCTACGACATCCTCGCCTGGCAGCTGGATCAGAAAATCGTCGGCGAGGAGTTTCTCTGGCACGACTTTCCGGTCAACCAGCTGATGGCGATTCACAACCTGCTGCCCGGCTTCATGACCGCCCAGCATCCGCTGCGCGGTGACCCTGATGTCGATTTCTACCTGCAGCGCCTGGCCCAGTTTCCGGCAGCATTCGGCGGCACCATCGAGGTGGTCGCCCATCGCGCCGGGCTGGGTCTGCTGCCGCCGCGCTTTGCGATTGAAAAAACCATTCGCGACAGCCGGGCGTTCATTGACGGGCCGGCTGCGGCCAATCCGCTGGTGACCGAGATGCTGGCCCGTGCCGACCGCCTGAACGTGCTCAGCGAAGCCCGCCGGGATGGACTCGAAGCCGAATTGGTCGAGTCCGTTGAGCGCTATGTCGTGCCGGCCTACCAGGCGCTGATCGACTACCTTGTCGAGCTGTTGCCGGAGGCTGAATCCAGCGACGGCGTCTGGCGCATGCCCCGGGGCGATGAATACTACCGCTGGATTCTTCGAGGCCACACCACCACCGACCTGCAGCCGGACGAAATCCATCGGCTGGGGCTTGAGGAAGTGGCGCGCATCGAGGCCGAGATGGACGAGATTCTGTGTGCGCAAGACTACTGCGACGGCAGCGTGGGTGAGCGCATGGCCGCGCTGAATGCCGAAGCGCGCTTTTTGTTTGAAGACAGCGACGCCGGGCGCGCCGCGATCCTCGACGCCTACCGCGACATCGTCGCCGAAATCGAGCAGGGCCTGGACGGCTGGTTCCATGAAGGGCCGGCCTACGATCTGGAGGTGCAGCGCGTGCCGGTCTATCGCGAGGCGACCTCGTTCGGCGCCTACTACATGCGTGGCCTGCCGGACGGTTCGCGTCCGGGCGTGTTTTTCGCCAACCTGCGCTCGGTCGAAGAGCATCCGCGCTTCGGCCTGCGAACGCTCGCCTACCACGAGGCCATCCCCGGTCACCATCTGCAGATCAGCCGCATGCAGGTCATGGACGACGTGCCGGATTTCCGTCGTTCCGTACGCCTGCACGCCCATGCCGAAGGCTGGGCCCTGTACGCCGAACGGCTGGCCTGGGAAATGGGTTTCCATGACGACCCCTTCGACAACCTGGGGCGTCTCCAGGCCGAGCTGTTCCGGGCGGTTCGCCTGGTGGTCGATACCGGCATGCATTACCATCGCTGGTCGCGCGAGAAGGGTATGGACTACATGCGCGCGGTGACGGGCATGCCCTTGTCCGACGTCGAGGCCGAAATCGAGCGCTATCTTGTCATCCCCGGTCAGGCCTGTTCGTTCAAGGTCGGCATGATGCGCATGCAGGCCATGCGCGAGCGGGCCGAGCAGGCGCTGGGAGAACACTTTGACATTCGCGACTTCCACTCCCTGATCCTCGACAGCGGTGCGATGCCGCTGGAACTGCTCGACCGGGTGGTGGACGACTGGATTGCCGGTTCTCTAGAAAATCCGCCAACCTAGCCAGATCAGGCAGAACACCACGAGGAAGCCGAAGCCGGCCCAGGCCAGGCGCATCAGGCCCGGACCCGGTCGGTGTTCCTCGGGCATGAACTCGGCCGTGATGACGCGAATGTTCAGCCAGGCCAGAACCGGTGCGGCAAGAAAGGACACCGTGGTGGCAAAGTCGATCAGCAGGGTGAAGCGCTGGCCGAAGTAAAGAATGATGATCAGCGCACCGATCGTGACCAGCAGCAAAGCGGTAATGTAACGGCCACGATGCAGGTCAAGGCCGCGCTCGTCGTCGCTGGCCGCGCCGCTGACTTCGATGAGCGCGCGGATGACGCGCGGATAGGCATCGGTGACGGCAAGCGTGGTCGAAAACATCGCGGTCAGCGCGGCCACCGCAATCAGCGGTCGCGCCCATTCGCCCAGGCTGGCGGCGTAGAGGTCGACCAGTCGCGCTGAAAAGGCGACAGCCTGGTCGGGCAGGTTTTCACCGCTGCCGTGGACGATCAGCGCCCCGAGCAGGATGAACAGCACGGCCATGACGGTTGCCGCCAGGTAGCCCAGGCGACAGTCGATCAGGGCGTGACGCACACTGGGGTGCTGGCCGGTTTGCTGGGCTCGCTCCAGCGTCCACAGGGAGTGCCAGGCGGCTACGTCCAGCGGAATCGGCATCCACCCCAGCAAGGCAAGAACGAAGGCAATCCCGGCAGCCGTCCACAGGCGATCAAGTTCATGGGTCGGGCTGAGCGCCGACCAGTCCGGCCCGGCGCCGAACGCGAGCATCACCGCCGCCGCGGTCGAGATGGCCAGGGCGGTCATGATCAGTTTCATGGCCAGGTCCAGGGCGGCGAAGCGCCCCAGGGCAAGAACCGTGATGCAGGCGACCAGCACGCCGAACGAGAGCTGCGACGGGGTCGCGTCGATACCGAAGACAACCCCGGCCAGGCCGGCCGTGACCAGGGTCACGCTGGCCTGGATGATCAGCATGGTCGCCAGGGTAATCAGCGCAAACAGCCCCAGGGCCCAGTCTCCCAGGCGCCGGTAGCCCTGGATCAGCGATTCGCCGGTGGCGGCCGCGTAGCGCGGACCGAACTCGATGAACGGGAACTTCAGCACGCAGGCCAGCACGACCAGTGCAAGCAGGGTCAGGCCATAGTCGGCGCCGGCGCGGGTCGACTGGACCAGGTGTGAAACACCGATCGCCGCACCCGCCATGAGCAGTCCGGGGCCCAGCGCGGCCCTGAGCCTTGGCAATGATCGGGTCGGTATTCCGGACTGCTTGCTCATCGCTTCTTTTTCCACCTCAAATGAGTCGGGCCAGGGTGCTGATCGAAACCACGCGGAGTAGTGCATCGCACAAGCGCAAGCTGGTTATCGATAAAGCGCCTCTCATTCCATACCGCCGGTCAGATGAGTCTGATAAACATTGCCTACTTGCTTGCAAATCTGAAGTTTTTGTTCATATCATATCGACCAAACAGGCAGACGCATCCTACAGCAGTCTGCCATGAGTTCTACAAACCTTGATCTTTGCTTCGGGGAGAAAATCTGATGAAGTTACGCCTGTTCCCGGCTTTTGTGCTGGTGTTGTTCTGGCTGGCCGGATGCGGCGGCAGTTCGGACGTGGATCGTGCAACACCGGTCGATCCCGCCGAAAAGCCCGATGGTGATCCGGTCACCGCCACCTTTACCGCGCAGTTTGATCCGGGTGCGGGTGTATTGCCGTTCCCGAACAACCTGCTGCGTTCCGGGTCGACCGATCTGACCCTGAACATTCCGGTGCCGGATCCGGAGGACTTCGGTAATCCGCAGGTGGCCCTGAACGCACTCGACGGGTTCAGCACGGTCGCGCCCTGGAGCTTTTCATTCGACCGGCCAATCGATCCGGACTCCGTGATCCCCGGCAGCAGCGTGCGCCTGTTCGAGGTCCAGTTCGTGTTTGGAACCATCGCCGTTGAGCAGGTCAACCGCGAGCTGACCCCGGGCGCGGAGTTCGTCGCCCAGGTCAACCCGGGTGATCCGAACGGCGTGGTGGTGCTGCCGCTGCAGCCGCTGGCCGAAAACACCGGCTACATGGCGGTCGTGACCAACGCCATCACCGACACCGACGGCAACCCGGCGACTCCGTCGCAGACCTACTTCCTGGCCAAGCGCACCGAGCCCCTGGTCACCTCGACCGGGATCAGCACCGAGCCGCTGCTGGACAACCAGAGCGCCCAGGCCCTGGAGCCGCTGCGCCAGCTGATCAGCGCCCAGGAAAGCGCGGCGACCGCGGTCGGTATCAACCGCGATGACATCGTGCTCTCGTTCACCGCCACCACCCAGGCGATCACCCCGGTGCTGGGAACGATTCGTTCCACCCTGCGTCCGACCTCGACCCAGGTCGGGCAGGCCTGTCCGGCTCCGGGCGTGTGCCTGACCACGGCCGACGTCTTGCCACCGGGGGCGTCCCCGGGCATCGCCGACATCTATCTGGGCGTGGTCGAGCTGCCGTACTTCCTGCCGGTGCCCAGCGCCGAGAACCCGACTGCGCCGCTGACCGGCTTCTGGCAGGCCGAGCCGGGCGCCTACGTGCCGCCGTTCGACGGCCTGGGCCTGGATCCGGCCTCGACCAACGTCACCGTGGCCAATCCGCTGCCGGTCGAGCGTGCCCGCCAGGTCGCGCCGATGCTGATCACCGTGCCCAACGCCAATTCCGGCCAGGTGCGCCCGGCCGCCGGTTGGCCCGTGGTCATCTTCCAGCATGGCATTACCGGCAACCGGAGCCAGATGCTGGCCCTGGCCGACACCATGGCCTCGATCGGCTTTGCCGTGGTCGCCATCGACAAGCCGCTGCACGGCATCACCGACGTGACCAACCCGCTCTATGTCGGTAACACACCGTTTGCGCCGATCGCGAGTGAACGCACGTTCGATCTGGACTTGCAGAACAACGAGACCGGTGCGCCGGGTCCGGACGGCACCATCGACGATTCCGGGGTCTGGTTCATCAACCTGGGCAGCCTGCTGACCTCGCGCGATAACCTGCGCCAGGCTCAGGTCGACCTGTCATCGCTGGCGGTCAACATCCCGTCCATCGACCTCAACGGCGATGGGCTGGGCGATCTGGACGGCTCCAACATCAATCTGGTCGGCCTTTCGCTCGGCGCCATGGCCGGCACCGCCTTTCTGGCCGTGGAGCCGACCGTCAACAACGGCGTGCTGTCCGCACCGGGTGGCGGGATCGCCAACCTGCTGGCCGGTTCCGAAACCTTCGGTCCGGTGATTCGTTCCGGTCTGGCCGCGGCCGGAGTCGAGCCGGATTCCCCGGACTTCGCCCAGTTCCTGCTGGCCGCGCAAACCGTCGTTGATTCGGCCGATCCGATCAACTGGGGTGCGCTGACGGTAGAAACCAACAGCGTACTGCTGCAGCAGATCGCCGGAGATACCGTGGTTCCAAACGCGGTGCCCGGTTCTCCGCTGGCGGGTACCGAACCCCTGATCCGGGTGATGGGCCTGGCGCCGATTACCGGTACCACCCAGGATCCAATGGGCATTCGCGGTGCCGTTCGCCTTGTCGAGGGTGGACACGGTTCCTTGCTCGATCCTTCGGCCGGTCCGGCCGTGACGGCGGAAATGCAGGGCCAGGCGGCCAGCATGGTGTCGTCCGGCGGCGCCACCGTGATCATTGGCAACACCTCGCTCATCAAGACCGACTGACAGGGAGACGAAGCATGAATCGCCATTTCAAGAACAACCGTCGGCAGAGCAAGGTTTTGCGTCCCTGCCTGCTGGCCAGTGCAGTAGCCCTGGCTCTTGCGGCCAATCCGGCCAGCGCCATTGACCTGAGCACCGGTGAAGTCAGCATCCAGCTCGATACCACCCTCAGCTACGGCATCGGCATGCGCGTGGCCAGCCGCGACGACGATCTCGTCGCCAAGGCCCATTTCAACCCGTTGATCTCGCAGGCGCCGCTCGAGCAGCAGATTGCCGCCCCCGGGCGTTTTTCGGCCAACTCCGACGACGGCAACCTGAACTTCGACCGCTGGGATCCGATTTTCAACTCCGCCCGCGTGACCTCGGAGCTGTCGATCAACTACCGCAACTACGGCGCCTTCGTGCGCGGCAACTTTTTCCATGATTTCACCCTGAACGACAAGGACTTCCTGTCCGACGACGCCAAGGACCAGGTCGGCAACCGGGCGCGCCTGCTCGATGCCTTCGTCTACGGTGATTTCGACGCGCCCGGCGGGCGTTTGCTGTCGCTGCGTCTGGGCCGCCAGGTGGTCAGCTGGGGCGAAAGCACCTTCATTCCCGGCGGCATCAATACCATCAACCCGGTCGATATCACCGCGCTGCGCACGGCCGGCGCCGAACTGCGCGACGCCTTCCTGCCGCTGAACATGCTGTGGGCAAGCATTGATCTGACCCAGAACGTGTCGGCCGAGGCGGTCGCCATGTTCGAATGGGATGCGATCGAGGCCGAGCCGTCCGGTACCTTCTTCTCGACCAACGACTTCGGCACGGCCGGCGGTCAGTACGCCATGCTGAACTTCGGCCTGGTGCCGCAGCCGGTGCGCAACACTGACCTGTACGATCCGGTCTGCCGCCAGGGCCAGTTCGGCCTCAGCGATACCGGCCTGCCGCCCGAACTGGTGGCCGTGGGCTGCAGCGCCGCCTTCCCGCGCCGCGCCCAGGACAACAATGCCCGCGATGGCGGCCAGTACGGCCTGGCGCTGCGTTATTTTGCTCCGCAGCTCAATGACACCGAGTTCGCCTTTTACTATCTGCGCTATCACAGCCGGTTGCCGGTGTTGTCCGGTCAGGCGGTCACCAGCCCGGACGTCACCACAGGCCAGGTCATTGTCGAGTACCCGGAAGACATCAACCTGTTCGGCCTGAGCTTCAACACCAACGTGGCCGGCTGGTCGGTGGGTGGTGAGATCAGCTACCGCGACAATCTCCCGGTCCAGATCGACGACGTCGAGCTGCTGTTTGCCGGTCTGTCGCCACTCAACGCCGTGTTGCCGGCCGAACATGACCGTTTCCGCAGTCAGCTGGGCGAGTTCGGCCCCGGCGAGTTCATCCGCGGCTACGAGCGCCGGGAGGTATCGCAGGCACAGGTCACCTTGACCAAGCTGATCGGCCCGAACAACTGGGTCAATGCCAACCAGGTCGCCGTGGTGGCCGAGGCCGGTGCGACCCACTTCTGGGATCTTCCGAGCCGCGACGTGATGCGGTTCGAGGGGCCGGGTACCGACACCGGCGGTGGTCCGTCGCGACTGACCGGCGGCAACAGCCGCAACCCGGTCACCCTGACCGACGGATTTGCGACTGCGTTCAGCTGGGGTTACCGCCTGTTGCTGGCACCAACCTACAACAACGTGTTCGGCACGCCCTGGAACATGACGCCGCGTTTTGCCTTCAACCACGACGTCCAGGGAGTCTCCCCGGGCCCGGGTGGCAACTTCGTTGCCGGTCGCAAGCAGGCCACGGTCGGCTTTCAGTTCGATTACCAGGCCCAGTGGCGTCTGGACTTTGCCTACACCAATTTCTTTGGTGCCGGCATCAACAATCTGCTCGGCGATCGGGATTTCGTCTCGGCGTCGGTCAGCTACTCGTTCTGACGTCAACAGGAGGCCGGACATGCCGGATACCGGGAAACTCGTGCGCAGTCTGATTTTGGTGATTGGCTTGTTGATGGTCCTTGTCGGCTGCGCGGTCCCGCCGATCGCGGATGAGCCTGCAGATCCAACCGAGACCACCGCCGAACGCGAACGCCAGGTTGACGAGCAGGCCGAAGCCGAACGGCTGGCTGCCGAACAAGCCGAACAGGCCGAGCGCGAAGCAGCTGAACGCGAACGTCTGGAGGCCGAACGCGCCGAGGCCGTCCGGCTGGCTGAAGAAGAGGCCGAGCGGGCAGCAGCCGAGGAGGCTGAGCGCCTGGCCGCCGAAGAAGCCGAAGCCGAGCGTCTGGCCGCCGAACAGGCCGAACGCGAAGCGGAGCTGGCCGAACAAGAGGCTGCCCAGTTGGCCGCCGAGCAGGCCGAGGCCGAGCGCCTGGAGGCCGAGCGCCTGGCAGAGGAGCAGGAGATTGCCGAACGCCTCGCGGCCGAACGCGCCGAGGCCGAGCGTCTGGCCGCCGAAGAAGCCGAAGCTGAGCGCCTGGCCGCCGAGCGCGCCCGCGAGGAACAGCTGGCTGCGGTCCAGGTTCAGGAAGCCGAACGGGCAGAAGCTGCCGCGGCGGTGGATCTGTCCGACATCATCATTCCTCGCACACCGGAAAACATTGCTCGCCTCGGCAATGATCTGACCCCCATGGGGTCAATCCGTGCCGGCAGCGAAGATGGTCGAATTCCGGCCTGGGACGGTGGTCTGACCCAGGCGGACTGGCCGGCCGGATACGAGCCGGGTGATCGGCACGCCGATCCCTATGCCGATGACGAGCCGCTGTACGTGATCACCGGCGAGAACTTCCGCGAGCATGCCGAGCGTCTGTCGCCGGGTCAGATCGCCACGTTCGAGCGCTACCCCGACACCTATCGGATGGCGATTTACCCGACCCGTCGCAGTGCTTCGTTCCCGCAGCGCATCTACGACATGACCATCGAGAATGCTTCGACCGGGCGACTGGTGGGCAATGGCGAGGGAGTTGCGGACGTGGCCGAAGGTTTCCCGTTTGCCCTGCCGCAGGATGCCTACGAAGTCATGTGGAACCACAAGCTCAAGTTCAAGGGCACGGGTGGTACACGCTTCAGCAACCAGGTCACGCCAACATCCAGAGGCTCTTTTCAACTGGTTCGTTTGCGCGAGGAGTTGCTGGGGCTGTATTACATCGAAGGCAACACGATCGAAGATACCAACAATATCCTGCTCTATTTTTTCCAGGAAGTGGAGTCCCCGGCGCGTCTGGCCGGCAATATTCTGCTGGTCCACGAATCGCTGAACCAGATCGAGACGCCCCGCCAGGCGTGGATCTACAACCCCGGGCAGCGCCGCGTCCGGCGCGCGCCCAACGTCGCCTATGACAACCCGGGAACGGCGTCCGACGGTCTTCGCACCAACGACATGACCGACATGTTCAACGGTGCCATGGACCGGTTTACCTGGGAAATTAGCGGCAAGAAGGAAATGTACATTCCGTACAATTCCTACAAGATCCACAGCGGAGATCTCTCCCCCGACGATATCGTTCAGCCCGGTCATCTCAATCCAGACCTGACCCGCTACGAGCTGCATCGGGTGTGGATCGTTGATGCCCGGTTGCGGCCGGAGTTCCGCCACATCAATGCCCGCAGGACCTTTTATTTCGATGAAGACGCCTATCAGATCGTTTTGACCGACCATTACGATGGTCGCGGTGAGATCTGGCGCGCTTCCGAAGCTCACAATATCAACTACTACGACGTGCCCACGATCTGGGCTACCGTCGAGGTGCACATGGATTTGCAGTCTGGCCGTTACATCGCCAACGGCCTGGACAACCAGGATCCGGTCAATACCTTCAATGTGCCGTTGAGCCCGAGCAGCTACACGCCGCAGGCCTTGCGAACACGTGGCAGGCGCTAGCACATCCATTTACCCCTGGGCCGGCGACGCGCCTGCCCCTGAAAGTCTGGAGTCGGAAAACACGATGAAGCCAATCCAAAACACCAAGATCACTCGGTCGAACCTGCCCTCCCGCCTGGCCACCAGCCTGCTCGTCGGCCTTGGGCTGACGCTCGGCTCGCTTGCCCAGGCGATTGAGCCGCATGAGGCGGATTACGTGATCCCCCGCACCGATGAAAACATCGCCCGGCTCGGCGACGATCTCACCCCCATGGGCTCGCTGCGTGCCGGCAACGAAGACGGCACGATCCCGGAGTGGACCGGCGGCCTGACCCGTGCGGACTGGCCGGAAGGCTACTCGCCGGGTGATCGCCACCTTGATCCGTATGCCGACGACGAACCCCTGTTCGTGATCACGGCCGAGAACTACCAGGACTACAGCGATCAGCTCTCCGAAGGCCACAAGGCGGCCTTCGAGCGCTATCCGGAAACCTTCCGGATGAAGATCTATCCGACCCGGCGCTCGGCTGCATTCCCTGAGCGGATCTACGAGATGACCAGGAACAATGCGTCGACCGGTCGGCTTGTTGCCGACGGCGAAGGCGTGGCCGATGTCGCCGAGGGCTTCCCCTTCGCGCTGCCCCAGAACGCCTACGAGCTGGTCTGGAACCACAAGATGAAATACAAGGGCACCGGTGGCCGGCGCTATTTCAACCAGGTCGTCCCGACCGCCGGCGGCAGCTTCCAGCTGATTCGCCTGCGCGAAGAATTCCTCGGCCTGTACTACATTGAAGGCAACACGATCGAGGACACCAACAACATCCTGCTGTACTTCTTCCAGGAAGTGGAATCCCCGGCACGCCTGGCCGGCAACATCCTGCTGGTTCATGAGTCGCTCAACCAGATCGCCCAGCCGCGTCAGGCCTGGATCTACAATCCCGGCCAGCGCCGCGTCCGCCGGGCGCCGAACGTCGCCTACGACAACCCGGGTACGGCGTCCGACGGCCTGCGCACCAACGACATGACCGACATGTTCAACGGCGCCATGGACCGGTTCAACTGGGAGATTGTCGACCAGCGCGAAATGTTCATTCCCTACAACTCCTACAAGGCCCACAGCGGCGATCTCGACGCCGACGACCTCGTTCACGCCGGGCACCTGAACCCGGAACACATGCGCTACGAGCTGCACCGCGTCTGGGTGGTCGATGCGCACTTGCGGGAGGGAACGCGACACATCAACGCGCGCCGGACCATGTACCTGGACGCCGACAGCTACCAGATCGCGATCATCGATCACTACGATCGGCGCGGCAATCTGTGGCGCCTGTCGGAAGCGCACTCGATCAACTACTACGAAGTCCCGACCATCTGGTCGACGATCGAATCGAGCATGGATCTGCAGTCCGGCCGCTACATCGCCAACGGTATTGACAATCAGGATCCAACGGTCACTTTTGACGAGACCCTGCGCGCCAGCGACTACACGCCGCAGGCTCTGCGGGTCCGTGGACGCCGTTGAGAACTTGAATGACAACGTTCTTGCCGGATTGGTTGGCCCGCGCTGGTCAGCGGTCTGTTTCCGGGCGGCAAACTCGCGGGGGTAGACCTGGCGTGGTTCGCCTGATCGGATGCGTGATGGGGGCGGCACTTGCTGCCTCCAGCGCAAGCCTTGCTGACGAGCCCGCGCACGAATTGCCGCGTCCTGCGGACCCGGCAAGATTGGCCGACCAGTCGCTGATTCTTGGTCTGACCGCGACCCCGCGAAACCTGGTCGCGGTTGGGGAACGCGGTCACGTGCTGACGTCCACCGACGGGATCGAGTGGACCCAGGCCGACTTTGTCCCCGTGCAGGCCACCCTGACCCGGGTCACTTATTCCGACGGCCGCCTGTGGGCGGTTGGTCACGACAGCACCATCATCCACAGCTACGACTACGGCGCGACCTGGGCCCTGCAGCACTTCGAACCGTCCTGGGAAAAACCCCTGCTCGACGTTCACTTTTTCGATCGACGCAATGGCATCGCAGTGGGCGCTTATGGCCTGTTGATGCGTACGGTGGACGGCGGCAGAAACTGGCAAGTGCTGGATATGGCCGATCTGGTGACCAGCGAGGCCATTGACTGGGAAGAAGCTGCCGAGGTCCTCATGGAGGACGAAGACGCCGAAGATGACCCGTTTCCGGGTGACGACGACTTGTACGGCGACGACGACTTCTACGATGACGATGAATTCTACGATGACGATGAATTCTACGATGCCGCCATGGATTTTGACCGCGGCTGCTACGAATTCATGGAATGCCATCTCAACGCACTGCTTGATCTGGGCGACGATCGCCTGATGATCGCCGCCGAGCGCGGCTACGGGTTTCGCTCCACCGACGGCGGCGAGACCTGGGAGAGCTTCCGGTTTCCCTATTCCGGCTCGATGTTCGGGCTGCTGGCCCTCCCGGAAGATCAGATCATGGCGTTCGGTTTGCGCGGATACGTTCAGCTGAGTGCGGACTTCGGGGATGAATGGGAAATCCTGGAAACCGGCTTGCAGTCTTCGCTCAAGGGCGGGACGCTGGATCCCCAGGGACGGCCGTTGATGGTCGGTTTGGGCGCTGCGCGGCTGCGCTACGAGCCCGATACGGGTCAGTTCCGCCTGAGCGAAGACCGCCTGGGCAGTGATTTCGTGACCGTGCTGACGGGTCCGGACGGTCGTGTAATCCTCGGAGGATCGGAAGGCCTCGAACATGAGTGAAAGCAATTCTCTGACCCGCCGGGTCGCCGATGCGGTATTCAGCATCCGGCCGCTGATCCTGACGATCTTCGCGATCGGTACCCTGGTCATGCTGTTTTTCATGGTCCAGCTGCGCGTCGACGCCGGATTTCTCAAGCAGCTTCCGCTCCAGCATGAATACATGCAGACGTTCATGGAGTACGAGCGCGAGTTCGGCGGCGCCAACCGGGTCATGGTCGCCCTCATGGCCGAAGACGGTGACATGTTCACCGACGAGTTCTTCGAGCGTTTCGAGAGCATCACGAACCGGGTCTTTTTCATCCCCGGCGTGGATCGGGCCAGTGTGCGCTCGATTTTCACTCCCAACGTGCGCTTCGTTGAAATCGTCGAGGACGGCTTTGCCGGCGGCAACGTCATCCCGGCGGATTTTTCTCCGTCGCCGTCGGCGTTTGAACGCGTCCGCTCCAACATCGTGGCCTCGGGCGAAATCGGACGACTGGTCGCCGAGGATTTCTCCGGTGCCCTGGTTCAGGCCAACTTGCTCGAGCGCGACCCGTCGACCGGACAGATGCTGGATTACCAGGACGTGGCCAGCCAGCTGGAGTCCATCCGCAGCGACTACGAGAGCGACGGCTATACCGTCCACATCATCGGTTTTGCCAAGATCACCGGCGATATCGCCGATGGCGCCCGCGGCGTGGTCGCCTACTTCGGTGTTGCCTTCCTGATTACCGCGTTTTTGCTGTTTTTGTACTCCCGCTCGATCTGGCTCACGGTCCTGCCCCTGGTCTGCTCGGTCATCGCGGTCATCTGGCAGCTGGGACTGCTCAGCATCCTGGGTTTCGGGATCGACCCGATGAACATTCTCACGCCGTTTCTGGTGTTTGCCATCGGGGTGAGTCACGGCGTCCAGATGATTTCCGGGTGGAACGCCGAGAAACTGTTCGGGGGCAACTCGCCGGTCGGTCTGGCGCAGGACGGTCACCGACTTGAAGACATTCCGGTGGTATCCAGTCTCGAGGCCTCCAAGCGAACCTTCTCGCGGCTGCTCGCGCCCGGTTCCATCGCCCTGCTCAGCGACACGATCGGTTTCCTGACCATCCTTCTGATCAACATCCGCATCATCCAGGAACTGGCCATCACCGCCAGCATCGGTGTGGCGGTGATCATTTTCACCAACCTGGTCCTGCTGCCCGTCCTGCTTTCCTACGTGCGCCTGCGCAATGCCGAACGCTTCCGCAAGCGCCAGTACGAGAACGGCCGCAAGACCGGCCTGATCTGGGTCGTGATCGCCAGCTTTACCCGTCCTCGCGTTGCCACCATCGCCGTGCTTGCAGGGGCCGGCCTGTTCACGTTTGCCTTCATCAAGGCCCAGGACATGCAGATCGGCGACTCGCAGCCGGGCGTGCCCGAGCTTCGGCCGGACGCGCGCTACAACCAGGATGCGCGCCTGATCGCCGAGCGCTTTGCCCTGGGCACCGACCTGATTTCGATCATCGCCGAAACCCTGCCCGAGGCCTGCACCGAGTCCTACGCGGTCATGGAAGCGATCGATCGATTCTCCTGGCGCATGGCCAACGTCGAAGGGGTACAGCAGGTCGTCTCCCTGCCGATGATTGCCAAGGTCGTCAACGCCGGCTGGAACGAGGGCAACCTGCGCTGGAAGGTGCTGCCGCGCAATCCCTTCATCATGCGCCAGAACCTGCAGGACATCGAGACCGCGACCGGTCTGCTCAACGAAGACTGCAGCGCCATGCCGATCATGTTGTTTACCGCCGACCACAAGGCCGAAACCATCATCCGTGTGGTCCGCGCGGTCCGCGAGTTGCGCAAGGAAATCTTTATTGATGATCTGGACTTCGCGCCGCCCGGAAGAGTCATGGAAGAACTGATTGGCCAGGAAGGCGAGCCATGCGAAGAGTGCCTGCGGTTCCGCCTGGCGACCGGCAACGTCGGCGTGATGGCGGCCACCAACGAGGAAGTCGAGGCCGCCCAGACGCCGATGCTGCTGTACGTTTACTCGGCCATCGTCATCCTGTGCCTGATCACGTTCCGGACCGTACTCGGAACGGCTTGCATCGTCCTGCCGCTGGTGCTGGTCAGCTACATGGCCTACGCGTTGATGGCCTTTATGGGCATTGGTCTGAAGGTCAACACCCTGCCGGTTGTTGCCCTGGGGGTCGGTATCGGGGTCGACTACGGCATCTACATCTTCAGTCGCATGCGCAGCTTCATGCAGGAAGGTTACAACCTGGACGAGGCCTACCTGCGAACCCTTCGCCTGACCGGCAAGGCCGTGTTCTTTACCGCCATCACCCTGGCGGTGGGCGTGGGAACCTGGTTGTTTTCGGCGCTTCAGTTCCAGGCCGACATGGGCGTTTTGCTTGCCTTCATGTTCATCTTCAACATGGTCGGTGCCATGCTGCTCCTGCCGGCCCTGGCGCGAATGTTGCTGGCCTGGAAAGAACCCAACGGAAATGCGACCGAGAAGGTCTGATCCGTTCTGCCTGATCAGCCTTTCGGGTAGAAGCGCGCCTGGCCTTCCGGGCGCCGGCTGAAGCGCTTGTAGATCCACAGGTACTGGGCCGGGGTTCGGCGAATCTCGTCGGCCAGCCAGCGGTTCATGTGGCTCATCGCCCTGGCCGGATCCGGGTCGGCCAGTTCCGCTCCGGCAGGCTGGAACTCCAGGTTCCAGCCGCGACCGCGGTCCAGTCGCTCCGAGCGGCAGAAGACCACGGCACAGCCGGTTTTTCGAACCAGTCGATTGACCAGGGTCATGGTCAGTGCTGGCGTGTCGAAAAAAGGCGCGAATACCCCTTCTCCCTGTTTCGGCTGGATGTCGGCGGCGATCGCGATCGCGCCGCCGTCGCGAAGCTGGCGCAGAAGCCGGCGCATCGCGGCGCTGCCGCTGGGGACCATGCGACCGCCGAAGCGGCTGCGCGCCCGGGTGATGAATCGATCGATGCCGGCCTGTTCGGGAGCCAGGTAGAGCGTAACCAGGGGGATCCGCCGGGACAGCTCGAGATTCAGGATTTCCCAGTTGCCGATGTGGCCCGATACCAGCAGCAAGCCGCGCCCGCCCGCAAGAGCCGACTCGACGTGGTGCCAGCCACTGATCGTGCCCAGGTGTCGATCCAGACGCCGTTCGGACCAGCAGGCCAGGGCACCCATCTCCGAGCCAAGCCGAAGCAGCTCGACCCGCTGGGCCCGCTCCAGCCGCCTGCGTTCGGTTCGATCCATGTCCGGAAAACAGGCGTTTAGATTGCGCCGAACCACGGCATGCTTTTTCCACGGCAACAGACCCAGTAGCCCCGCGGCCGGGACGGCCGCTGCGTGCAGTACCGGCAGAGGAAGCAGGGCCAGTATTCGGGCCAGGATGCGCAGTCCAGTCGCGCTCATGCGGCTTTTTTGTAGGGGTCGTCGTAGCCCTCGGGAGGCAGGGCGAAGCGCTTGTACAACCAAAGGTACTGGGCCGGAACCCTGCGAATGGCGGCTTCGAGCTGGGCGTTGATCGCGCCCGCCGCGGCCACGCTGTCTGCGCTGCCGACCGTGGCCGGTACCGGGGCGCATCGAAGCTGCCAGCCTCGACCCATCGACAGTCGTTCAACGGTCACGAAAAACACCTGACATCCGGTCCGTCGAGCAAGCCGGTTGACCAGGGTCAGGGTCAGCGCCGGGCGCCCGAACAAGGGCGCGTACACGCCTTCGCCCTGGCGCGGCAGCTGGTCCATGAGCAGCCCGACGGTGCCCCCGGATTTCAGTTCGCGCAGCAGGCCGCGCATGGCCGGACTGCCGGTCGCGATCAGGCGACCAGTGAAACGCTCCCGGGAGCGAGTCAGCGCCTCGTCCACGGCCGCATCCCGGGGTGGCTTGTACAGCCCGCAAAACGGGCCCTTCAGGCTGGTGACCAGGGACGACAGTTCCCAGTTGCCCAGATGGGCGCCGATCAGCAGCACGCCCCGTCCCTCGCGCCGGGCTTTCTCGACCTCATCCCAGCCGATTGGCGATGCGAGATGGCGTTCGAGCCGCCTGGCCGACCAGTACCAGGCCGCGCCGCTTTCCAGGACCAGGCGCATCATCTCGACCAGGTTTTGTCGATGCAGGCGCCTGCGCTGGGCGGCGTTGAGCTCGGGAAAGGCGATGTCCAGGTTGGTCTCGATCACCCGGTGCTTGCGCCACGGCAGCAGATAGGCCAGTCCGCCCGGGATCACCGCCAGCCCATAGACCAGCCGCAGTGGCAGCCAGCTGAGCAGGCGGATCAGGGCAAGGGCCAGGGCGATTTTCATGCGTGCAGCGGCGGACCGGACGGGCATTTCCAGGTACCGAGGATACCCGTAAACGGCTCCCTTCACCCGAACGGATCAGCGGGACCAAGCGCTGCTAAGATCAGCCATGGCGAGCTTTCAAACCGATGGAGATGCATGATTGGACTTCTGCAGCGTGTAAGCCGGGCCCAGGTCGAGAGCGGAGGCGAGGTGATCGCGAAAATCGACCGGGGATTGCTGGTGTTGACCGCGTTTTCCCGCGGCGACCGGGCTGAGCGCTTGCCGCGGTTCCTGGAACGCCTGCTCGGCTACCGGGTGTTCGCCGACGCCGACGGGCGGATGAACCGCAGTTTGCGCGACGTCGGTGGCGGTCTGCTGCTGGTCCCCCAGTTCACCCTTGCCGCCGATACCGACTCCGGTAACCGGCCGAGCTTCACGCCGGCGGCGCCAGCCGGGGAGGGTGCCGCCTTGTTCCGGCAATTGCTCGAGCAGGCACGCGCAACGTGGCCCAATACCGCAGCAGGACGCTTTGGTGCTGATATGCAGGTGAGCCTGACCAATGACGGGCCGGTCACGTTCTGGCTGGAAGTCCATTGAACACGAGCGTGCCTTCGTCTGGCGCAACCCCGCGCTTGTGCCGGCCGGCGGGCCGGGGCCGATGAGACCGGGCTTCACCGGCGCCGATGCGCTGCGCGATCTCAAGGCCGTGTTCGAGCAGGGTCGTGTGCTGGCCTTGCCCACCGAAACCGTCTACGGGCTGGCCGCGCCGATCGATCGCCCCGACCTGATCGAGCGCGTCTTTGAACTCAAGGGCCGGCCGCCGGACAATCCCCTGATCGTTCACGTGGCCACGCAGGCTCAGGCACGGCAGTGCGTGAGCGACTGGCCCGAGCTTGCCGACCGGCTTGCCGGGCAATTCTGGCCTGGCCCCCTGACCCTGGTCCTGCCGCGTTCGAAGCGGATTTCCGACCGCATCACGGCCGGTCGCGACACCGTGGCCGTTCGCATGCCCGACCATCCGGTCGCCCTGGCCGTACTTCGGAGTGTTGGGGTGCCGCTGGTTGCGCCCAGCGCCAACCTGTTTACCCGGCTCTCGCCGACCACGGCCGAGGACGTGCGCGCGGTGTTCGGTCCGGAGGACGTCGAGGTGGTTGACGGCGGGCCGTGCCGGGTCGGTATCGAATCGACCATTCTCCAGATCGATTCCAGCGCCCGGACGGCGACCTGGCTGCGCCCGGGCATGATCGATCGATCGCAGGTCGAAGCGCTGCTGCCGGCGGGCTGGCGAATCCGGACGGGCGACGAGAGCACTTCCAGCGGGCCCGGTCAATCGGCTCCCGGCCAGATGAAGGAGCACTATCGCCCCGCCAGGCCGCTCACCGTCTGCCTGTATGCCGATGAACGTGATCGCGCACAGCGTCTGGCCGGGCTGGGCCAGGACTGCGTGCCCGTCGAGTTGCCCGCAGATGCCGTCAGCGCCGCCCGGGTGCTCTACGGGAAGCTGCGCGCTGCCGAGACGGGCCGCGGCGAACGCATCGCGCTGCTGCTGCCGGCTACGGTGCTGGCGAGCAGCGAGTGGGAGGGGGTGCTGAACCGCTTGCGCAAGGCCGCGACCAGCTGGCAGGTTTAGAGGTTCCTCAGTTCTTGAGCATCCGGGCCAGGGTGTTGCGGCTGATCCCGAGCTTGCGGGCCGCCTCGGACTGGTTGCCGGCGCAGACGTCGACCGTGGTCTGGGCGATGTGCTGCTCGAAGCGGGTTTTCAGCGGTTCGTAGACGGGTGCTTCGTTGCCATGCAGAGAACTGCGCAGTTCGGCGCTCATCTGATCCAGCCAATCCGCGGGTGTTGCGCCGTCCTGGTGTGCGTGTCCGGGATGCAGTTCCGGCGGCAGGTCGTCGATGCCGATCACCGGTGCCGGCGCCAGGGCGGCCAGCGACTGGCACAGATGGCGCAGCTCGCGCACGTTGCCGGGCCAGCTCAGGGTCTGCAGGTAATCGAGCAGGCTCTGGTCGGCCAGCTTGGGCGGCAGGCGAAACTCCTGCCCGGCCTCGCGCAGAAAATGCCGGGTCAGGGCCGGGATGTCGCCCAGGCGCTCACGCAGGGGCGGAACCCGCAAGGTGATGACTTTCAGGCGGTGGTACAGGTCGGCCCGAAACTGTCCCTCGGCGACCAGCGCCGGCAGATCGCGGTGGGTCGCGGTGATGATGCGAACATCGGCCTCGACCAGGTCGTGCCCGCCCAGGCGATAGTACTCACCCTCGGCCAGCACCCGGAGCAGGCGCGACTGCAGCGACAGCGGCATGTCGCCGATTTCGTCGAGGAAAAGCGTGCCCCCGGAAGCCTGCTCGAAGCGTCCCAGGCGTTTGTCGGCGGCACCGGTGAAGGCCCCGCGCTCGTGCCCGAACAACTCCGATTCGAGCAGGTCTTCGGGAATGGCCGCTGTGTTGATGGCGACGAAGGGCCCGCGCGCGCGCGGACTGTGGCTGTGCAGGGCGCGCGCGACCAGTTCCTTGCCGGTTCCGGTCTCGCCGGTGATCAGCACCGGAATGTCGCTGCCGGACAAGCGTCCGATGACCCGGATCATGTCCTGGAAGGCGGGCGAGGACCCGACCATGCCGTCGGGGTGGCTTTCGCCCTCACCGGTTCCCGCCTGTTTCTTCAAGGCCTTGCGGATCAGCCGGCCGACCTCGTTGAGGTCGAATGGTTTGGAGATGAATTCGAACGCACCGCCCTGAAAGGCCCGAACGGCGTAGTCAAGGTCGGAATAGGCGGTCATGATGATGACCGGCAAATCCGGCCGCTCCTTGCGTAGCTCCTGCATAAGCTCCAGGCCGTCTTTCCCTTCCAGGCGGATATCGGCCAGCACCAGATCCGGTTCGTGATGACGGAAGGCCTTGCCGAGTTCCTCGCCGGTGGCGAAGGCGCGTGGCTTGAGCCCTTCGCCGCGCAGGTACTCTTCGAGCACGTAGCGGATGCCCGGATCGTCATCGATCACCCAGACCCGCTCAGCCATGGTCGGCCCCGGCTGACGGAATCAGGGGCAGGCGAACAATGAAACTGCTGCCGTCCGGTCGCGGTTCGTAGTCGACCAGGCCGCCGTGCGCGCGGGCGATCTGCTGGACGATGGCAAGGCCGAACCCGGAACCCTGGTCGCGTCCGGACACCAGCGGCAGAAACAGGCGTTCGCGCAATGCTTCAGCGACGCCGCTGCCGTCGTCGATCACTTCGATGCGCACGGCATGCCGGGCCGGTCCGTCGATCAGCGCCGAGTCGTGTTCGATGCGAGTTTTGAGCCGAATCGTGCCGGCGCCGGCCTGGACGGCATTGCGCAACAGGTTGAGCATGAGCTGGTGCAGTTGTCCGCCGTCGGCGTGCAGAATCGGGATGCTGGGATCAAAGTCCCGAATCAGGGTCAGCCGGCCATGACGTTCGGCGGCGACCAGTTCTCCGGATTCTTCCAGCACCTGGTGCAGATTGACCGGCTCGGGACGGCTGGTCTCGTCGCCGGCGAAATGCTCGATCAGGCGGGTGACCCGATCCACCTCGCGCTGGATCATCTCGGCGTGCCGTCGAATCGCGGACATGTCGTTCTGGCGGCTGATCAGCTGGGCCGCTCCGCGCACGCCGGACAAGGGGTTGCGCAGTTCATGGGCAAGACGGCGGGCGAGCAGGTGAATCGCCTGCTGCTGGTCGGCGCGCTCGGCGAGCTTGCGATGGCGGACGCGTGCAGCGACCGGATGGAGCTCGATCAGCGTCTCGCCTTCCAGGCGGGTGAAGATGGCATCGGCGATCTGGCCGCTGGCGCTCAGCGTTGCCTCCGGCGCCTGGAAACAGGCCAGGCCCTGCTCAAGACGCCGCGACCAGCGCGCCAGGTTCGGGTCGACCTCGCTCAAGGCCTGGCCGGTCAGGGCGGCCGGTGAGCGGGCCAGAAAGTCTGCGGTTGCCTGGTTCAGCCAGGCGACCCGTCCGTCTCGATCGATCAGGATCAGGCCGGTTTGCAGACTGTCGAGCGGAATCCGGCTCACTGATCCAGGTCGCTTGGCGGATCGCTTTGCAGCACGAATCGGATTTCTTCGGTGGTGGCCAGGCGACGGCCGCTGGGTGTTTGCAGTTCCGCGCGCAGCCGATGGCTGCCTGGCTCCAGGCCAGCAAGGGTCATGCTGAGCTGGCGCACGGGCGCCTGTGGCTCGTCGTTGAGAATCATCACGATCTGGGCGGCCGCCGGGATCTCGATGTTGCTGTCGATTTCGACGTCGACCTGGCCGGCAGGATGGCTCACTCGATCGCCCTCGGCCGGCCGCGAAATCACCAGCTCCAGCGCCGGCACGGCCTCTTCTGCAGCCTGGCCGGCCAGCAGGTCGGCCAGTTCGGCATCCGAGTCGCCGACCGGATGCAGGTCCGGCAGATCGATGGGTTCGGCGTGCTCGGAAGGTTTCTGATCGGTGTAGGTGACGTTGCCGTGTTCGTCTTCGACCTTGTAAATCGGTTGCCCGGCCAGAACCGGACTGATCAGGAGCAGTGCCGCCAGAAGGGGCAGGGTGGGCGATGGCATGTTGTGCGCTCCGGTTGATGAAAAGCGATGTCCTAGTGTACTTGGTCGCCTGTTCAACTTTTGAGCGATGAGCGCGATCGAGATCGGCGAGCAGGGTCGGCGTCCGCAGACGCCGACCCCTGGATGGAGCGTGAATCGTCTTCAGACCGAGTAGTACATGTCGAATTCGACCGGATGGGTAGACATCCTGAAGCGGGTGACTTCCTGCATCTTGAGCTCGATGTAGCCGTCAATCAGGTCGTCGGAGAAGACGTCGCCGGCCTTGAGGAAGTCGCGATCGGCGTCCAGGGCCTCCAGCGCCTGGTCGAGTGCATGACATACGCGCGGGATGTCGCGTTCCTCTTCCGGCGGCAGGTCGTACAAGTCCTTGTCCATGGGTGCGCCGGGGTTGATCTTGTTGACGATGCCGTCGAGGCCGGCCATCATCATTGCGGCGAAGGTCAGGTAGGGGTTGCCGGCCGGGTCGCCGAAGCGCACCTCGATCCTGCGTCCCTTGTCGTTGAACACCCACGGCACCCGGCAGGATGCGGAACGGTTGCGGGCCGAGTAGGCCAGCAGCACCGGCGCCTCGAAGCCCGGGACCAGGCGTTTGTAGCTGTTGGTCGTGGAATTGGCGAAGGCGTTGATGGCGCGCGCGTGCTTGAAGATCCCGCCGATGTAGTGCAGCGCCGTCTCGCTCAGGCCCCCGTAGCCGTCACCGGCGAACAGGTTGGTCCCGCCCTTGGACAGGGACTGATGGACGTGCATGCCCGAGCCGTTGTCGCCGACCAGCGGCTTGGGCATGAAGGTGGCCGTGCGGCCGTGCATGTGGGCCACGTTCGAAACCACGTACTTCAGCATCAGCAGTTCGTCGGCCTTGCGCGTGAGAGTGTTGAAGCGCGTGCCGATCTCGCACTGCCCTGCCGTGCCGACTTCGTGGTGGTGAACTTCGACCGGGATGCCGATCGCCTCGAGCGTTGCGCACATGACCGAGCGCAGATCGTTCAGGCCGTCGACCGGCGGTACCGGGAAGTAGCCGCCCTTGACCCGCGGGCGATGACCATGGTTGCCTTCCTCGTACTTCTTGGCCGTGTTCCAGGCCGCTTCCTCGGCGTCGATTTCGAAAAACGCGCCGGATATGTCGTTGCCGAAGCGGACCGAATCGAAAACGAAGAACTCCGGCTCGGGGCCGAAAAAGGCCGAATCGGCGACGCCGCTTGCCTTCAGGTAGGCTTCGGCGCGCTTGGCCAGGGACCGCGGGCAGCGGCTGTAGGGCTGCATGGTTGCCGGTTCCAGGATGTCGCAGTTGACGTTGAGCGTCTTGTGCTCGGCGAACGGGTCGAGGAAGGTCGCTTCGCAATCGGGCATCAGGACCATGTCGGAGTCGTTGATGCCTTTCCAGCCGAGGATCGAGGAGCCGTCGAACATCTTGCCGTCAGTGAGGATTTCCTCGTCGATGGCCGAAGCCGGAACGGTGACGTGTTGTTCCTTGCCGAGCGTATTGGCGAAGCGGAAGTCGACAAACTCGATGTCTTCGTCGCGAATGCGTTTGATGATTTCTTGGGGTGTCATGGTCAGGCTGTTTCCTTGCGGTGGGTGTGCGTTTGGACAGGCCACGGTAGATGCAAGAAGCATTCCATGCGCTCGGGGCATGCGTTTCGAGCCGTTTTCGGCCGCATACGACAGCGCCCCGCTCAAGTTCTGAGCGGGGCGCTGTCCGCGGTTGTCAGATTCTGAGCAGAACTTGCTGCAGCGAAGGGCTACTGGCCTTTGCTGATGTTCGGGTTCAGCGAATAGGTGCCGGTCAGGCTGGCCTGGTCGAGGATGTGGCCCTGCATGGCCTTGAGCGCGTCTGCGCCGGTAAAGGCATCCGGCAGGTCGAGCTGATCCACATCCAGCGCGTAGACCGTGAACACGTAGCGATGCAGCAACTCGTCGTTCCAGGGCGGACACGGTCCGTCGTAGCCGAAGTACTGGCCGGCCATTTCGGCATCTCCGGCCATGAAGCTGGTGTAGTCGTTGATGCCCTGGCGAGCACCTTCAGGCCCGGGCGGGTTTTTCTTGCCGCCGGGCGTGATGCCTTCGCCGCAGCTGCCGGTCGCCAGTTCGGTGATGTCGGGCGAAACGTCGACCATGACCCAGTGGAAGAAATCGACCCGGGGCATGTCGGCTGGCAACACCTTGCCTTCCTGGTTGACGTCATCGGCCCGGGACGGCACGTCCGGGTCCACACACACGATGGCGAAGGACCGTGTCCCCGCCGGCGCATCACGCCAGGCAAGGTGGGGCGAAACGTTGTCTGAAAGCGCCATCGGCGCATCCTCGGCGAGCTTGCCGAAGGCAAAGCGCGGCGGAATCGGCTGCTGGTCGTTCAGGTCATGCGAGATCAGTTTCATGGAATCGCCTCCGGGCGTTGTCGTCACAACAGTTATCCTACCAAGCGGTTTTCAATGGTGTCGCCCGCTGTGCTCAAAGCAATTCAATTTTCGCTGCTGCCCTTTGTTCTGCTGCTGGCTGCCTGGGCCAACAGCATCGCCGCGGCCCCGGGCCTGCCCGAATCGTTCGACCCGGATCCCGACATCCGCTCGCCGGAGGAGTTTTTCGGTTTCGCCCCGGGAGATCGCCATCCGCGCCATGATCAGATCGCGGCCTACATGGAGTACCTGGCCGAGGTCTCCGACCGGGTTTCGATCGAGCAGATCGGTCAGACCCATGAGTTGCGCCCGCTCCAGCTGCTTGCCTTCGCCAGTCCCGAGCGCCAGGCAGAGCTCGATGCCTTGCGCGCCGACCGTGTTCGGGCCAGCCGCGCGGGCGAAGGCCCGGCCGTGGTCTGGCTGGGATATGCCGTGCACGGTAATGAGGCCTCGGCGGCGACGGCCGCGGTGGTGACCGCCTGGTACCTGGCCGCAGCGCGGGGCGAAGAGGTTCAATCCTGGCTCGACGAGCTGGTGATCGTGATGGAGCCGGTCCTCAATCCCGACGGCCTGGACCGTTTTGCCCACTGGGTCAACATGCATCGCGGCCACCACCCCTCGGCCGACCCGGCCGACCGCGAGCACCACGAGGCATGGCCGCGCGGCCGGACCAACGCCTACTGGTTCGATCTCAACCGCGACTGGTTGCCGCTGGTCCACCCCGAATCGCAAGCCCGTATCCGTCACTATCACCAGTGGCGGCCGCACGTGCTGACCGACCACCACGAGATGGGCCCCAACAGCAGCTACTTCTTCCAGCCCGGCGTCCCGGAGCGCAACAACCCGCTGACGCCGGAGCGAAACTACGAGTTGACCGCCCGGATAGCCGAGTACCACGGTGCAATTCTGGATGCCGCGGATGAGCCTTTCTACACCCGCGAAACCTTCGACGACTATTACGTCGGCAAGGGTTCGACCTATCCGGACCTGACCGGTGGCATCGGCATTCTGTTCGAGCAGGGTTCGGCGCGCGGGCACGTCCAGGACACCGATTACGGCCGGAGAACCTTCGCCGACGCGGTCGCCAACCAGGTTCGCACCAGTCTGTCCACCGTTCAGGGTGCGCATGCCCTGGCCGATGAACTGATTGCCTACCAGGCCGAATTTTTCGACCAGGCCCGGCGCGAAGGGGCTCGAACGCGCCAGTCGGGCTGGCTGGTCGGTGACGGCGGCGACCCGCTGCGGGCGCAGGCCTTGCTGAACCTGCTTTTCCAGCATGACGTGACCCTGCTACCGGTCACCGAAGCGGTGACCATTGACGGACGCCGCCAGGATGCCGGCACAGCCTGGGCGATTCCGGCCGAGCAGGACCAGTACCGCTTCCTGCGCTCGGTGCTCGACCCGGTGCTGGACCTGCCGATGGAAACCTTTTACGACGTCTCGACCTGGCCTCTGAGCATGTCCTGGGGTCTTCCCGTCGAACCGGTTCGACGTTTGCCCGCGGTCGGCGACGCCCTGCAGGCGCCGCCGGCGGTCGACGTCCCGGCCGTTGCCGACCAGGCGCTGGCCTGGCTGGTGCCCTGGAACCAGCGCGGAGCGGCCCCGCTGCTGGCCGCCCTGCTGGCCGAGGGCTACCGGGTCCAGACGCTGACCAAGCCCACCCGGGTCAGCGTCAGCGACGGCGACGAGCGGAACCTGGTGCGCGGCAGCCTGATCGTTCATCGCGGTCTCCAGGATGACCAGGCGGCCGGGCTGCAGCAGCGCCTGACCGAACTCAGCGATCAGTTCAAGGCCGAAATCCTGGCCACCGAGCGCGGCCTGGTTGCCTCGGGTGCCGACCTGGGTTCACCCTCGGCGCCGGTCCTCGATCCGGTCAAGCCGGCCCTGCTGGTCGGCGAAGGCCTGCGTGCGACCCACGCCGGCTACATCTGGCACTGGTTTGATCGCTACCTGGAACAGCCCCTGACCCAGCTTGACTGGCAGCGTCTTCGGGCCGTCCAGCTGTCCGATTACAGCCATCTGATACTCCCTGACGGCAGTTACGGACGTCTTCCGGACTCGGCCGTCGAACAACTCCGGCAATTCGTCCTCGACGGCGGTGTCCTGATTGCCGCTCGCCGGGCGGCGGCCTGGGTCGAAAACCTGGAGCTGGACTGGGACTTTGTCGAAGAGAACGGGTCCCCGGGCGACGAGCAGGAGTCCGGGCCGGAGCGGCGCGCCTATGCCGATTTCCGCCAGGATCGCGCCCGCCGGTTGATCGGCGGCAGTGCCCTGGCGGTGGATCTGGACGTGACCCACCCGCTTGCTTTCGGCTATGAACGATCGGATCTGGTCGTGATGCGGCGCGGGCATCATCGTCTGCGCGCAGCGCAGAACCCGTACAGTCACGTCGCCGTGTATAGCGACGAGGTGCTGGCGTCCGGCTTTCTTTCCGATGACAACCGCCAGCGACTGGCCGGTACGCCGGCGCTGAGCGGAACCCGCCACGGACGCGGTGCGGTCGTGCGCATGGCCGACGACTATCTGTTTCGGGGGTACTGGCTGGGCACGGAGCGGCTGTTTGCCAACGCGCTGTTTTTCAGTCGGCTGGTCGGGCCGACCCGGTTACCGGAAGACTGAAAGAACCAGGATCAACGGTCAGCCGGCAGCCTGCCGGCGACCGGTCTCGTCGACGCGCATTGCCATCTGTTCCAGCGCGGTCCGATCCAGAACCCGGACCAGCTTGCCCCGAACCTCGATGACTTCCTCGCGCTGCAGCGTGCTGAGCGTGCGCGAAACCGTTTCGATGGTCAGACCGAGGTAGTTGGCGATGTCTCGCCGATCCATGGTCAGTCGGAACTGATCGGGATCCTGGTTGCGCCGGGCCAGCCGGCGCGACATGCTCATCAGAAACAGTGCGACACGAGTCCTGGCATCCAGCCGGCCGACCACCAGCAGCAGCTCCCGCGTCTCGGCCATTTCTTCCGACAGCAGGCGCAGCATGACCTGGTTGAGCTTGGGGCTCTTTTTGAGCATGGTGACGAAATCCTTGAACGGGATTTCGCAGGTCTTGCTGTCTTCCAGCGCCACAGCGAAGCCGGGGTGCTTCTCGGAAGACAGCGCGTCCAGGCCCAGGATTTCGCCGGGCAGGTAGAAGCCGGAAACGATCTCGTCGCCGTCGTGCGAGAGCTGGTAGCCCTTGACCGAGCCGGACCGCACCACCGATACCGTTTTCGCTGTTTGACCGCCGTGGAACAAATGGTCGCTGCGCTCCATGGGTTGCTGGCGCTTGAGGACGCTGTTGATTTCTTCGCGTTCCTCGGCGGACAGGTCATGGGCGAAACAGAGGTGGAGAAGCGAGCAGTCCTCGCAGGAGGTCTCTTTCTGGCCGATTTCGGAAATTTTCGGCTTGTCGCTCACCCGAAGCTCCTCACTTCCATGGAGCAACAGTATAACAGCCACCTGGCACTGCCAAGTGGACAGTTCCGGAAATCAGCCAATCAAACGATGCGCGAGAATCTGCCTTGCTTTTGTCCCTGGGGTTCAAGATAGGCGTCGAACGCCTTGGCGATTGCGCGCAAAAACATCATTCCGGCCGGGGTGACCCGGAATCCTTCACTCGTCCACTCGATCAGGCCGTCCTCGGCCAGCGGTTCCAGGCGCTGGAGTTCCTCGGCGAAATAGCTGCGGAACTGGAGCTGGAAGAAGCGCTCCATGTCGCGGTAGACCAGTTGCCCGGTGCACATGATGCGTTCGATCACGTCGGCCCGCAGTCGATCATCGGTGGTCCGGGTCAAGCCCCGAGCCGTGGCCGCCTTGCCTTCTTCGATGTCGGCAGTCCAGTCGTCGAGCTTGCGCTGGTTCTGGGCAAAGCTGTCGCCGATCTGGCTGATGGCGCTGGGGCCGAAGCTGACCAGGTCGAGACCGCCATGGGTGGAATAGCCCTGGAAATTCCGAACCAGGCTGCCGTCGGTCCGGGCCTTGACCATGGAATCCCCGGGCAGCGCGAAGTGATCCATGCCGATGAATTCATAGCCGGAGTCGAGAAGACGGTTCAGGGCGTTGCGGAAGATCGCCAGCTTGGTCGCCGGCGTCGGCAATTGCTCGGTCTTGATCCGCTGCTGGCCCTTGAACAGGTGCGGCAGATGGGCGTAGTTGAACAGCGATATTCGATCGGGCTGGAGCTGGACCATGGTCTCTATCGTGCTGGCGAAACCAGCCGTGGTCTGCAGCGGCAGGCCATAGATCAGGTCGACGCTGATCGAGTCGAAGCCGACCGCGCGGGCCGCGCCGATGGTCGCACCCACGGTGGCCGTATCGTGAATCCGGTTGACGGCTTTCTGGACTTCCGGGTCCAGGTCCTGCACGCCGATCGAAATTCGGTTGAAACCGATCTCATGAAGGCATTTTATGTCGGTCGGCGCCACTGTTCGTGGATCCACCTCCAGCCCGATTTCGGCATCTTCGGCGAAAACGAAGTGAGCCTTGAGCAAGCCCATCAGGCGTTCGATTTGATCGACCGTCAGAAACGTCGGGGTGCCGCCGCCCAGGTGAAGCTGACGTACCAGTCGATCCGAATCGAAGCGCGGACCGAGCAGGTCGATTTCTTTTTTCAGGGTTGTCAGAAAGTCGTCCCCGGCGGTGCTGGAGCGCGTGATCACCCGGTTGCAGCCGCAGTAGAAGCAGGGGCTGGAGCAGAACGGCACATGGACATAGAGCGACAGGTCGGCCGGAATCGGCAGACGGTTGCTTTCGGCGATCGCCGAGTACAGATCGCCGGCGCGGAAGCGTTCGTTGAACTGCAGGGCAGTCGGGTAGGAGGTGTAGCGGGGGCCTTCGCCTCCGTAGCGTTCAATCAGCTCGACATCGAAGCTTGGCCGCATCAACTTGGACATATTGAGGCATCCCGGGCGTTAAGCCTTTTTCACAGATGAAAAGCTTACGCCTGCAGCCGCTGCAGTGAATTGATGCGTATCAAACGGGCTGAAAAACTCACCCGTCGTGCCGTCAGTCGCTGCCGATCTGCTACATTTCCCTCACTTTGAATCGACTGCATCGGGGTTCCCAGTGCGACAAATCGTGATTTTTACCGCCTTGTGCTGGCTTCTGGCCGGTTCGGCGATGGCTGAAGATGCTGCTCCGGCGGTGTTTGACATCGACCAGGTGCTTGTCCTCGGACCCTTGCCGGTCTCCGGGGATCACCTGGCCGACAGCGCCAAGGCCGATGAGGTCCGGCGCGCCCTGATCATGCAGGTCGGCCGGCAAAACCTGCCCGGCGCCGGCCAGGAGCAGTCCGTGTTCGGTCAGACCCTGCAGTGGCGGGCTGTGGCCACGGCCGAAGCGGCCGACCTCGGGGGTCTGACCCTGTGGGTGGTTCACCTGGAAAGCGCTCGTTTCGTGGACGGCTCGTTGAAGGTCGCCGGCCTGAAAAATCCCCGGGTCTGGAGCGGCGGCGAACGCCTGGAGATGGAGCAGGATGAAATCCGCCTGGCGCTGCCAGCCGGCAGCCGGACCGTCTGGCTGTTGCATGAGGGGGCCGACGAGCAAGACGAGCCGAGCCTGCAGTGGCGCGGGCGCAGCGAGCACGACACCGTAACGGCCCATGTCCGGCCAGAACGGCGCGTTTCGGCCCGGCTTTTGACCAATGCCGAGACCGTGACCGGGCTGGGGCTGTCTCCCGACGGCCGTCACCTGGCCCTTTCGTTCAGCGCCCGCAACGACGAGGCCGATCTGGACCTGGAGCGAATGGAGATCCGGGATCTGGAGACCGACCGCATCGTGCGCCAGTGGACCGGCAGCCCGCCGCGGGCGCTGGCCTGGAGCCCGGATTCGCGCCTGCTCGCGGTCCAGGAGGGAGATCATCTGTGGTTGCATGAAGTCGATACGGGGCGGGCGCGCCTGCTGCTGGCCAACCATGAACGGGTCGGCTCGTGGCGCTGGCATCCGGGTGGCGGGTCGATCGTGTTCGCCTGGACCGAGCCGTACCAGCCCGACAACGAAAAACGCCGGCGGATCCGATCGCTGGAGGATCGCTGGGCCACGTTTCGTGACAACAGCCAACTGTTCGAGGTCGACGTGGACAGCGGTCTGATCCGGCCGCTGACGGCCAGGAGCGATTCGGTCAGCCTCCAGGATATCCACCCCGACGGCGACCGCCTGCTGGCCTCGGAGCGGCTGATTGACTACACCGACCCGCCGCACAGCCTGTTCAGGCTGTTCGAGCTTGAGCTGGATTCGCTCAAAGAGCGCGAAATCGGTCGCTACCGCCTGTTCAACGGTGCGCTGTTTCGCGATGACGGCTACTGGCTGCTGGCCGGTCCGGGCCTGGCCCAGGGCGACGGGGATACCACGGGTGATGACCTGACCGCCAATGAGTACGACACCCAACTCTATGCCTTGAGCGCCGATGGCGAGGCCGCGCGCAGCGTCAGCCGCGATTTCGATCCGGCCTTCGGCGCCATGCATCGCCTGCCTGGCGGAGACCTGCTGTTATCGGCCACCCGCGGCGAGCAGACGATCCTGGTCCGATTCGACAACAGTCGCATGCGCTTTGCCGAGCTCGAGACGGGGCTGGAGGTCGTGGAGCAGTTCGTCGCCAGCGAAGCTCGGCGCCCGGTCGTCGTGGTCCGCGGCACCGATGCCGACTCCCCGCAGCGCGTGCATCGGGTCGATCCCGCCCGCGGCCGGCCCGAGGTGCTGATCGACACCCGCCGCAGCGAGTACGCCGATGTGGTGTTCGGGGAGGTTCGGCCGTGGACGTTCAGCAATGCCGACGGCGATGAGATCGAGGGTCGTTACTATCTCCCGCCCGACTTTGATGCCGACCAGCGCTATCCGCTGATCGTCTACTACTACGGCGGCACCACGCCGGTCAATCGCCAGTTCACCGGACGCTATCCGTTCCACCTCTGGGCGGCCAAGGGTTACGTGGTCTACGTCCTCCAGCCGCGCGGCACGATCGGCTACGGCCAGGAGTTTTCCGCCCTGCACGTCAATGCCTGGGGCAAGTACACCGCCGACGACATCATCGAGGGCAGCGAGCAGTTCATCGAGGCCCACCCGTTCATCGACGGTGAGCGAGTGGGCAACATCGGGGCCAGCTACGGCGGCTTCATGACCATGCACCTGGCCACCCTGACCGACCTGTACGCGGCCTCCATCTCGCATGCCGGCATCAGCGCGCTGACTTCGTACTGGGGCCAGGGCTGGTGGGGCTATGGCTACAGCGGCATTGCCAGCCGCGGCTCGTTCCCCTGGAACAACCAGGATCTGTACGTTGGCCAAAGCCCGGTCTACGCCGCCGACCGGATCACCACGCCCCTGCTGCTGGTCACGGGCGATTCCGACACCAACGTTCCGCCCGGCGAGAGCCACAACATGTTCACCGCGCTCAAGTTGCTCGGCCGCGAGGTCGAGCTGGTCGAGTTCCCCGGCCAGGACCACTGGATTATCGACCGCGAACAGCGCTACGTCTGGTGGGACACGATGCTGGCCTGGTTCGACAAGTGGCTCAAGGACGAGCCGGAGTGGTGGTACCACCTGTATCCGGAAACGGCGCCGGCGCAATGAGCGCCGAGTGCTTGCAGACCACAGGAGTCGCGGTGGTGAACTGCCGGCGCGGCGGGCCGCGGTCGCGCCCCCGGGCGGGAGAGCGGCCATGAAGCTCAGCATCGGCGCCGGTGAGCGCAGACTTCCCGGCTGGGTCCACCTGGACATCGATCCTGCGACTCGCCCCGACATCCTCGCCGACATCAGCCAGCCGCTGCCGTTTCCGGACCGCAGCATCGAGTGCGTTCTGTGCGAGGAAGTCATCACGCAGATTCCGCTGGATGCCGGGCAGCGATTCCTCGCCGAGTGCCGGCGCATCCTGCAGCCTGACGGGGTGATCCGGATTTCCACGCCGGATCTGGCCCGACTGGCGCAGGCTTACCTGCAGCGCCCGGACTGGTTGCTGGAGATCTGGGAAGAGCAGGTCGGTCTGCCGCTGCAGACCGGTACTGCTGCCGAGGTTCTGAACACGGGCCTGAGGGCCGTGGGCCCGTTCGTCTACGACGAGCCTACCCTGAGGATCGTTGCCGAGCGAGCCGGTTTCCGGATGCAGCGACGTGAAGTCAACGAGTCCTGTCATCCGCATTTGCGCGACATTGACCTGCGCAGTCCGGAAAGAACCGTGTCCATGTACCTGGAGCTGACCCTGCCTGCATCGGGCTGATGCGCGCCGGTCGGGGGAACGGATGTTGCGCTGCACAAAAAGAATATGCTACTATTTGTGCAACGCACAATTTGCCGGTGCGTGACGTTTCAACAGTTGAATACACCACATCAAGCGAGGCACCACCATGAACAGCCAGAACCCGTTTGCCGAAATGAAAAAAGCCCAAGACATCCTGATGGAAGCGATCGACAAGTCGGCGCGCACCAACCTGGAGTCGGTTGAAAAACTGCTCGAACTCAACAAGGAGCGCATGACCGGCTTGTCCGATGTCTCCAACCCCAGCGACCTGATTGCCCGCCAGTCGGCCGTGTTCAAGGAGTATGCCGAGCACCTGACCGCCCATATGGAAGCACTGGCAGCCATCGGCACCGAATCGCGCGAGCAGTTCCAGGAACTGGGCCAGGAGTTTGCCAAGGGCATGGATTTCTCCAACCTGTTCGGCATGGCCGAAGCACCGTCCAAGCCCAAGGCCAAGACCGGCGCCAAGAGCTGAGCTCGGCGTCTATCGAGACAGGCAAAAAGCGCCGGCGGGCTTGCCCCCGGCGCTTTTTGTGCAGCTGCTAACGAGTTACACTAGCACCCATGAACGGAATGAACCGCGAACCCCGCATCATCAAGAAGTACGCCAACCGGCGTCTGTATGACACCGGCTCCAGCCAGAGCATTACCCTGCAGGACGTGCGCGATCTCATCGGCGCCGGTTATCCGATCCAGGTGGTCGAAGCCAAGACCGGCAAGGACGTGACCCGGCCGGTCCTGCTGCAGATCGTTGCCGACCAGGAGCTGCTGGGACGACCGGTCCTGAGCAACGATTTCCTGGAGTCCATGATCCGGGTCAACTCCAACCCCATGCGCGATCTTACCCGCGGCTACCTGGAAAAGGTCATGACGCACCTGGAGTCCCAGCAGGACTCGGTGGAAAGCGCCTGGGCTTCGACGCTAAAGTCGTCGGGCCTGGAGGATCTCGGTTCCATCTCCCCCCTGGCCCCCTTCAGACAGTTCCAGAAACGAATGTTTGAAGTCTGGACGGCTGCTCTTACGCCCGCCTTGCGCGACGAACCAGCAGTCGATGAAGACGACGAGCAGCGCTAGTCTTCAGACCGCCTAGGACCCATCCGTTCGACGCCCTCGCAGGCGTTTGCCCTTCGTTCCGGGGGCGAACCCGAACAAACAAGACAACAGAAAAAGGACCAGGCATGAAGCTTGACGAAAGCACCATCGTGATTACCGGCGCCGCACGCGGCCTTGGCGCAGCCATGGCCCGGCAGCTGGCCGAAGCCGGCGCCCGCATCGCCCTGATCGATCTCCAGTCCGACCTCCTGTTCGAGACCCGTGACAGCCTGCCTGGTGAAGGCCACCACGCGGTGGTGGCCAGCGTGTCCGACGAACAACAGGTCGAGGCCGCCTTTGAAGAAATCACCCGGCAACTCGGCGGCATCGACGGACTGATCAACAACGCCGGCATCACCCGCGACAGCCTGCTGGTCAAGGTCAAGGACGGCGAAATCGTCGACCGCATGTCGCTAGCGCAGTGGCAGCAGGTCATCGACGTCAATCTGACCGGCGTTTTTCTGTGTGGCAGAGCGGCGGCCGAACGCATGATCCTTGGCGGCCGCAAGGGCGCGATCATCAACATCGCCAGTATTTCCAAGGGCGGCAACTTCGGCCAGACCAACTACACCGCGGCCAAGGCCGGTACCGCCGCCATGACCGTGACCTGGGCCAAGGAACTGGCCCGTCACGGGATCCGGGTCGCCTCCGTCTCGCCCGGCTTCACTGCCACGGAACTGGTGGCGGCGATGCCGGACAAGGCCATCGACAAGATCACCAGTTCGATCCCGGCTGCCCGCCTGGCTGAGCCGGACGAGATCGCCGCTACCATTCGCTTTATCCTTGAAAACGACTACGTCAACGGTCGCGATTTCGCGGTCGACGGCGGCTTGCGGCTGTAGCGGCAGCCGCAGGAAACCGCGCCCGGGCTGATCCGGGCCTGTAGTATCGGAAACAGCTAGCAAGGGAGTCAGGACAAATGGCAAAAGAGCACAGAATCACCCAGGCCGAAGTGGCCGAACTGGCCACCGAAATCACCCGCATCTCGCGCCTGTCGGGTGAACTCATGATCCGGCTTTCACGGCGCTGGGAATTGCCGACCATCGACCCGCTCAACCTGCGTCGGCCCGCGTTGCAGGCCACCTGGAGCACTGTCCGCCATCCCACCCGCATTCTCGGGGCGCAATGGGCGCTGACGCGCCGCTACCTCTCGCTGCTGAAATACCTGGGATTCCGCGCCGTCGGCCGCCAGACCGAGCCGGCTGCAGAGCCCCCCCGGGGCGACCGCCGTTTCCGGTCGGAGAAATGGGACGAAAAGCTGATCTTCGATCTGCTCAAGCAGGCCTACCTGCTGACCGCCGACTGGATGCTCGACAACGCGGCCAAGGTACAGGGCGTGAGCGCCGACGACCGTCAGCGCATCCATTTCTACACCCGCCAGTTTGCCGAAGCCCTGTCGCCGAGCAACTTCGTTCTGACCAACCCGGAGGTGCTCGAGACCACGCGCAAGGAAAAGGGCCTGAACCTGCTCCGAGGGTTCCGCCGACTGCTTGAAGACATGCAGCGCGGCGACGGCCAGCTGCTGATCTCCATGACCGACTACGACGCGTTCGAAGTTGGCAAGAACATCGCCACCACGCCCGGCTCGGTGGTTTACCAGAATGAGATGATGCAGCTGATTCAGTATGCGCCGACCACCAAGACGGCCTACACCAAACCGCTGCTGATCATCCCGCCCTGGATCAACAAGTTCTACATCCTCGACCTGCAGCCCAAGAACTCGTTCATCAAGTACGCGGTCGACCGGGGCTACACCGTTTTCGTCATCTCCTGGGTCAACCCGGACGAAAAACTGCGCTACAAGCGCTTCGAGGACTACGCCCACGACGGCATTTTCGAAGCCCTCGATGCCATCGAAAAGGCAACCGGTCAGCGCGAGGTCAACACCATCGGCTACTGCATCGGCGGCACCCTGCTGGCGGCTACGCTTGCGCTGATGAAAGCGCGCGGCGACGACCGCATCCAATCGGCTACCTTCTTTACTACCCAGACCGATTTTTCCGAGGCCGGCGAACTCAAGGTCTTCATCGACGACAAGCAGCTCAAGTTCCTGGAAAAGAAAATCAAGGCCAAGGGCTACCTGGACGGCGAGAGCATGGCCATGACGTTCAACATGCTGCGCGCCAGCGATCTGATCTGGACCTTCGTGGTCAACAATTACCTGCTGGGCAAGAAACCGGCCAGCTTCGATTTACTGTACTGGAACTCCGACTACACCCGCCTGCCGGAGACCATGCACCTGTATTACCTGCGCAAGATGTACCTGGAAAACCGCCTGGTCGAGCGCGGCGGGATCACCATGGACGGTGTCCCGATCGACCTGCGCACCATTGATCTGCCGGTTTACATCCAGTCCAGCCGCGAAGACCACATCGCGCCGTATCCGTCTGTTTACAAGACCACCCAGCTGGTCAGCGGAGATACCACCTTCATGCTCGCCGGCTCCGGCCACATCGCCGGCGTGATCAACCCGCCGGCGGCCAACAAGTACGGCTACTGGACCAACGACGCGCTGCCGCCCGATCCGGAAGACTGGATCGCGGGTGCCGAGCAGCACCAGGGCTCGTGGTGGCCACACTGGGACAACTGGCTGAAGGCCAGGTCCGGCAAGCGGATCCCGGCCCGCCAGCCTGGCGACGGCGACCTGCCGGTGATCGAGGCAGCGCCCGGCAGCTACGTCAAGGCCTGATCGGACCCAGCAGCATCAGTCGTTACGCCAGGTGCTGCTGAAACGCGTCGAGCTCGCCGGCGCGAGCTCGTCCCAGGCCCATTTCGACCTCGAGCCGGCTTCCCGGCCCATCTTCATCCCCTTCGCTCCCGGCTGCTGCTGGATTTCGGCGGTCAGGGCGCTTATACTTTTGGAGATGACAACGCTGTCTATCACTCTGGCAGGCGAGTTGTCGACCGGAACACGATCAGCATAAAGCGCCCACTCTTTGGAACAATCGGGCCAAATAATGTATAGAAAATTGACGGGGAAATAGTCTGGTGATGAAAAAGGAACGCGCCACGCGGGACAGCGATTCGGTGGCCGGGGAGTTTGTCACGCTGTTCGGAGAAGCCTTCTACGTGATCCGGGAATACGATCGGTTGCCGCCGTTCCTGATGTCGGTGGTGAGCGGATCCGATCACTGGATGTTTCTTTCCACAACCGGAGGAGTCACCGCCGGTAGAAAGAACGCGGATAGCGCGCTGTTTCCTTACTTCACCGAGGACAAGGTCGCGGACAACGCCGAAAATACCGGCGCAAAGACGATTCTGCGGGGAGCGAGCCAGGGCAAGCCCTGGTCGTGGGAGCCGTTTTCCATTCGCGACGATGGCCGCTATGCGGTGACGCGAAATTTGTACAAGAACGTGGCCGGTACCCGGGTTTACTTCGAAGAGATCAACCATGATCTGATGCTTTCTTTTCGTTACGGCTGGATGAGCGGTGACGCATTCGGGATCGTCAAGCACTCTCAGGTCATCAACCTTCAAGGCGGTGAGCGGGATCTGACCATCCTCGATGGCATTCAGAACATTTTGCCTTATGGTGTGGCCAGCGATACGCAGAACGCCGTCAGTTGTCTTGTGGATGGCTACAAGAAAAACGAACGCGAGCCCGATTCCCCGCTGGCGATTTACCGCCTCAGTTCCCTGGTCAGCGACAGTGCCAAACCGAGTGAGGCGCTTCGCTGCACCACCGTGTGGACCACGCAGCGCGACTACGCGGAGATCCTTCTCTGCTCGGAGCAGCTCAACGCCTTTCGGCGCGGCGACGAGATAGCAAGCGAGACCGATGTTCGGGCAAAACGTGGCGCATATTTCCTGCGAACCGATAAACGCGTAAGCGACTCGGCCGACTGGTACATTGTCGCGGAACTGAACCAGGACCACGAGGCAGTGTTCACCCTGCACGACGAGATCGGGAATTCAGCGGGTCTGGAAACGGCCATTCGAGACGATATTGAACGGGGTACGCGAAATCTCGAGCGTATCGTGGGGGCTGCGGATGGTCGGCAGTGTACGCGGTCGGCGATGGTGTCGGCGCATCACTTTGCCAATGTGTTGTTCAACGTCATGCGCGGCGGGACCTACGCGAACGGCACGCAGCTTCAGGCGGCTGACTTTCATGCATTTTGCAGCGAGCGCAATAGGCCTGTCGCCGAACGCCACGCGTCTGCCTTGTCCGGCCTTCCCGAAACCATGTCGTATCCGGAGCTCAAGGCGTGGGTGCTTGAACACGATGACCGTGATCTCACGCGCCTGTTCTACGAGTATTTGCCGCTGTTTTTCAGCCGCAGGCATGGCGATCCGAGTCGACCATGGAATCGCTTCTCCATCGATGTCTACGACGAACACGGTCGTGGCAAGCTCAACTACGAGGGAAACTGGCGCGATATTTTTCAGAACTGGGAGGCACTGTCGCTGTCCTATCCCGCCTACCTGCCCAACATCGTTGTGAAGTTTCTCAACGCAACGACTGCCGACGGTTACAACCCCTACCGGATCACGCGGGCGGGTATCGACTGGGAGGTGCCCGAACTGGACAACCCCTGGTCAAACATCGGTTATTGGAGCGATCATCAGATTGTTTACCTGCTTCGTCTTCTCGAGTGGCTGAAGCGCTTTGACCCGAAAGAGCTTGCCGGGTTGATGGACGGGGCGTTCTTTACCCATGCAGATGTTCCATATCGGATCAAGCCGTACCGTCAGATTCTCGTCGATAGCCGTGACACCATCGATTTTGATCTGGAACGGCATACCCGAGCCGAGGAGCGGCTGAGCAGGACGGGAGCCGATGGACGCCTTGTGGCTGACCGGTCGGGCGAACTGGTCTATGTTTCCATGGCCGAGAAGCTGCTCGTTCTGCTCTCGGCAAAGCTCGTGAATTTTGTGCCCGAAGGCGGCATCTGGATGAATACCCAGCGCCCCGAGTGGAACGACGCGAACAATGCGCTGGCCGGGCCCGGGCTCTCGATCGTCACCCTTGGGCATCTGAGGCGCTACATCCGATTCCTGCAGATATTGCTGGCCGAAAAAGCGTGCGCTTCATATTCAGTGTCCAGTGAACTTGCCGCGCTCGTATTGGACCTTTCCAGGACGCTGGCCGAATACGATCCCGCTTCCGGTTTCGATCCGCATCGGCGCCGGGCAATGATGGACGAGCTGGGTGTGGCCGGTGAAGCGTACCGCGAATCCGTCTACGCAGGCTTGAGCGGGGGTGCGACAGAGTTGAGCGCAGATGCCATACAGACGTTTCTCGGGAACGCCCTTGTCCAGGTTGATGCAACGCTGGCAGCAAGCAAACGCGCCGATGGTCTGTACCACTCGTATAACTTGCTGGTGCAGCAACGCGATGGGGGGATCGGTGTTCGCCACCTGTATGAAATGCTCGAAGGCCAGGTGTCAATCATTTCCTCCGGGGTGTTGGGGGCGCAGGAGGTGAACGAACTGCTTGAGAGCCTCTATGCAAGTGCCATGTACCGGCCGGACCAGGATTCTTTCATGCTTTATCCCGACAGGCGTCTGGAACGCTTTGTCGAAAAGAACACTTTCAGGCCAGACGATGTTGCCGATTCAGGACTGGTCACTGAAATGCTTCGCAACAAAGACACGCGCGTGGTTTACCCGGATCGTCGCGGTGGATTGCATTTCAACGGCAGCCTGGTGAACGCTGAAGCACTTGCAGGCCGGCTTGATGAAGTCGAGCAAGACCCCAGGTACGGTGATCTGGTGAGGATTGATCGCGACCGACTGCTTGAACTCTACGAAAAGGTTTTCGATCATACGGCGTTTACCGGGAGATCCGGAACGTTTTTTGCCTACGAGGGGCTCGGAAGTATTTACTGGCATCAGGTCGCGAAGTTGCTTCTGGCGGTACAGGATCATTACTTCGAAACCATCGAGAGCGAACACGATGCCGACGTGCGCGAGTCGCTGCGCGCAATCTACTACCGCATTCGTCACGGCCTCGGCGGCTCCTGCAAGAGCCCTGGGCGATACGGTGCATTCCCGATGGATCCCTATTCACATACGCCGAAAGGCAAAGGTGCGCAGCAGCCGGGCATGACCGGGCAGGTCAAGGAAGAAGTGATCACTCGTTTCGGCGAATTCGGCATCACCATCGTCGATGGGGAGATCGTGATCTCTCCGTCTTTGCTGAAGCGCGACGAGTTCCTTGATCGGGAAGACAGCTTTGCGCCCCTGGATGAATGCGGTAAAGCGCGTCCGCTTGCCCTGGGCGCGGGAATGCTGGCCTTCACGTATTGCGGCGTTCCGTTTGTGTTTTCGCTCGCAGAAGAACCGAACATCGTGGTTCACTTTGCCGACGATGCCCGCGAAGAACTCCCATCCAACCGGATTCCCGCCTGGATCAGCCGCCATCTGTTTGCCAGGGACGGATGCGTCTCGCTGGTCAAGGTATCTGTCGATCCCGGGGAGCTGTACAACGAGTCGTGAGCGCGTCGGTCAGAGGGCGCATGATGGGCTGAAAACCAGGTATTGGCATCGGCCTTCTCGCAAAACCCTACTCGGCAAACATCTCTTGCAGCGTTCCAAGCGTTGATGACAGGGTAGTGGGAGAAATTCGACCCAGCCGCTGGAGCAATCGACCGGCGTCGACTGCGCGGATTTGGTCCAGAACGATATGGCCCTGTCGTTTCTGAAAGCGGCATGGAATCCGGAAGGGATAGCGGTGCCCGCCCCTCGTGAGTGGGGCGATCAGCAGTGTCGTCAGATGTTGATTGAGTTCGTCTGGCGAGACGACGACGCAGGGTCTGGTTTTGCGGATCTCTTGACCGCGGGTCGGGTTGAGTTCCACCAGGTAGACGTCTCCACGTCTTGGCCCCTGGGTCACCAGTCCCACTCGCTTTCATCGAAAAGCGTCGGCGGGGTCTCATCCAGCGATGGGCCCTCTTCGCGCTGCCTGAGTTCTCGGGCAGCTTCGGCCCAGCCAGCCCGAGGCTTGCGGTGATTCTCGATGATCACTTGTCCATCTTCGACCCGAAGTTCAACTTGATCGCCGAGGCCCGCCTGCTCAATCAGGGGTTTGGGGATTCGGATGCCGCGGGAGTTTCCAATCTGTACCAGTTGGGTTTTCATCATTGGGTTCCAGGCTCAAGGTAATTACATTGTAGATCCCGAAGCTGAAACATGCAATATGCTGCAATTCTTTGAATGAGCTGAAACCATCAGACTTCCGCTGGATATCGGCGGCATCAGCGCGGCCCGCTGAAAGGTGATGGATGTGAAGTCAATCTGAGGTCCGATGGGTCCGCTCGGCTGCCGGGATGCGGCGCTTGCCTTCGATGCGCGTTAAGCTCCCCTGAGCGACAAGGAAATATTCTGGAGACGAAATGAAGCCTGAGAGGCCGAATCTGATCCTCACAGCATTGGTTTTCCTGCTGCTGGCCGAATGTGAATAAGGACCTGGCGGCGCCAGACCGGTGCCTTGATGTCCGGACATCGAATACTCGGGCCGGGCTGCCCGTTCAGCCTTCGAGCGGGCGCCAGCGCACCTTGCCCCCGGCCCGCAGGGGCACGCCCGGCTCCCCGCCGAAGTCCACCTGATCCGGCACCGCTTCTTCCTCGCGCACCAGCGTGATCCGATCCGGGTTCCTCGGCAGTCCGTAAAAGTCCGGCCCGTGGTGGCTGGCGAAGCCCTCGAGTTTGTCCAGCGCGACGGCGTCTTCGAACACTTCCGTATAAAAGGCCATGGCGTTGCGCGCGCTATAAATGCCGGCGCAGCCGCAGTCGGATTCCTTCGCGCCTCTGGGATGCGGAGCCGAGTCGGTGCCGAGGAAGAATTTCGGGTTGCCGCTGGTGGCGACCTGGACCAGGGCCTGGCGATGCTGCTCGCGCTTGATCAGCGGCAGGCAGTAGTGGTGCGGGCGCAAGCCCCCCTCGAACATCGCGTTGCGGTTGAGCAGCAGGTGATGGGCGGTGACGGTGGCGGCCAGATTGGCCGGGCCCTCGCGCACGAAATCGGCCGAGTCTTTCGTGGTGATGTGTTCGAGCACCATGGGCAGTTCGGGGAAGGCGTCGACCAGGCGGCTCAGGTGACGCTCGATGAACACCGCCTCGCGGTCGAAGACGTCGATGTCGGAGTCGGTGACCTCGCCGTGCATCAACAGGGGCAGACGCACGTCCTGCATGGCCTCCAGCACCGGCCACACGCGGTCGAGCTCGCGCACGCCGCTGGCGGCGTTGGTGGTCGCGCCGGCGGGGTAGTACTTGACCGCATGGACATGCGGGCAGTCGGCCGCGCGGTGGATGTCGTCCGGCGTGGTCTGCTCGGTCAGGTACAGGGTCATCAGCGGCTGGAAGTTCATGCCCTCGGGCACCGCGGCCAGAATGCGCTTGCGGTAGGCCAGGGCCAGATCCACGGTGGCGACCGGGGGCTTGAGGTTGGGCATGATGATGGCGCGGGCGAACTGGCGCGCGGTGTCCGGCACCACGCTGGCCAGCATGGCGCCGTCGCGCACGTGCAGATGCCAGTCGTCCGGGCGGGTGAGGGTGAGAGTCTGCAAGAGCTGCTGCTCCAAGTTTTCCGATCTGATCAGTCTAGCAGGACGGGCCCGGTGCCCCGGGTCTTGCCGAAGGAGCTCGAGCCTCTGAATTCGCCCCGTTTTACGAGCGAACTACCGCTGGTCTCCTGAAGTAGGACAAGATCCTGTAGACACCGTAGCCGAGGGGGCAGATCACAAAGTAAGCCGTCTTGAGCAAGGTCTCCGGATCGGCGAGATTCCAATCCCAGCCCGGCAGGAGATATCCCGATGCCACCAGCAGTGACAACACGCCGCAGGCCAGAAAACTGGTGAGGAGGGGAGTGAGTGCTTTTTCGGTCCAGCAGACAATGGTCAAGCCGATGAAGCCGACAATGCCGCCAAGCCCCAAGGCGATAAACATCAGTCCACCGAGTGGCTCGCCGGAAATCAGGCCGCCGATTCCGAAGACTACGCCCGTGGCGGCAAATACCAGCCAAAACAGCGCGGGCAGCCAGGCCAGCAGGATCGACAGCGCCATCTTCAGGTATCTGCTCTCCATCACCGACTCCGCATGCGCATGTTGGATGTTTCCCGAGAGAATACCTATTTTGGGGGATCAGCGCAGCGAGCGATCTTGCCAGCTGAGGCATCGAAGTGATCAATCCCTGATCGGATGGACCAAGCGATCCAAGAGGCCAACAATCCCTTGGACAATCTGGAGCGGTTAAGCTTGTGAATCTCTGCAATTCCAAGGACTGAAGTTCATGAGCGAAAAGCCGCAATTCGACCTGGTGCTGCTGGGCGCGACCGGGTTCACCGGCCGCCTGGTGGCCGAATACCTGCTCGAGCGCCACGGTGCCAACGGGGAGTTCAAATGGGCGCTGGCCGGGCGCAGCAAGGACAAGCTTCAGAGCGTGCGCGGCGAGCTGGGTGAATCCGCCGCCGACCTGCCGCTGCTGATCGCCGATTCCCACGACCGCTCCTCGCTCGACGAACTGGTCGAGCGGACCCGCGCCGTGTGCAGTACGGTCGGGCCGTATGCGCTGCACGGATCCGACCTGGTCGCGGCCTGCGCGGCCAGCGGCACCGACTACTGCGACCTGACCGGCGAGGTGCCGTGGATGCGCCAGATGCTGGACGCGCACGAGGATGCGGCGATCCAGTCCGGTGCCCGGCTGGTGCACTGCTGCGGTTTTGACTCCATCCCCTCCGATCTGGGCGTGTGGTTCCTGCAGCACCAGGCCCAGCGCCTGTTCGGCAAGCCGATGTCGCGCGTGCGCCTGGGTGTGCAGTCCTTGAAAGGCAAGATGAGCGGTGGCACGGCAGCCAGCATGCTCAACATCATCGAGACCAGCCGCAGTGATCCCGAAGTGGCGCGGATCGCGAAGAATCCTTTTGCGCTGTGCCCGGAAGAATTCCGCAAGGGTCCGCGCCAGCCCTACGTCAAGGGCCCGACCTTTGACGACGACCTGGATGCCTGGCTGGCGCCGTTCGTGATGGCGGCGATCAATACCCGCATCGTCCACCGCTCGCACGCCCTCCAGGGCCGACCCTGGGGCGAGGATTTCACTTATGAGGAAGCCATGATGACCGGTCGCGGTTTCAAGGGTCGGCGGCGGGCGATCACCTGGTCGCTGGCGCTCGGCGGTTTCGCCTTGGGCGCCAGCATCGGCCCCACCCGCAAGCTGATGCAGAAGCGCGTGCTGCCCAAGCCGGGCGAAGGGCCGAGCCAGGATGAGCGCGAGCGCGGCCTGTTCAAGCTGCTGCTGGTCGGCCGCGATGACGACGGCCACGAAGTCCGCGTCCGCGTCACCGGCGATCGCGACCCGGGTTATGGTTCAACATCGAAAATGCTCGGCGAGGCCGCTTACACCCTGGCCACCGATGTCGCTGAAGGTTCGCCGCCGGGCGGCTTCTGGACGCCCTCGACGGCCATGGCCGAGAAGCTGATTCCGCGCCTGGTCGAGCATGCCGGGCTGAGCTTCGAGGTGCTGGAGCAGTAGGGTGCCCGTGCGGAGTGATGCGCCAGCTTGCTGGGTCATCCCCGATCCTGGATAAGTCCGCGCCCGGAAAACGGATTGCTGATCACGACCTGGCCATAGCGTTGACCATCGTTCAAGTCTTCGCTGTAGACGATGCCGGCACCGGCCAGCTCCGCGGCAGCGATCACGGCACCGTCCCAGTAGCTGATGCGGTATCGCTCGCTGAGCTCTGCGGCGACCTTGACCAGAGCGGCATCGATGCCAACGCACGGAAAGGCTTCCCACTGCTCGATCCATTCCATGGCCTGCAGGCTTGACAGCGGTTTTTCGAGTTTGCGCGTGACCGTGACGTAGAACTCCTGAAGTATCTGAGCGGAGAGCGCGAACTCCTCGCGTTCGATCAATGTCAGTGCGGCTTCACGCTTGTGGGCCTCGTCCGGGTCGGCGGTGACGGCGTAAACCAGTACGTTCGTGTCGAGAAAGCTGTCAACGATCATGCAGCTCGTCTCGGCGCCACTTTGCTGAACCGATAAGAGCCTCTGAGGCCTCACTCAATTCGCGGATTCGACGGCGCGCGAGCGCAGCCCGATCCTGATGTTCAGCCAGCCGAGTCAGGTGTTCGCGCACCATCGCATTGACTGTCGTGCCCTGATCGGCCGCCACTCGGCGCACCGCCGCCAGCACCTTCTCTTCGATACTCAAGGTGATGTTTTTCATAAACACAGTCTATGTGTGAATGTGTGTTCATGCAACCCACGTCAGGCCTGCGTGTACGTCCTGGTCTCCAATCGTGACAGGGCCTGGACGGTCTACCTCGGCACGTACCTAGCCGATACGGCAACCTGCTCCAGGCCGCTAAAAGCCTATTTGCGGCCATGTGTTGTCTACGCCTATCCAAGAGTAATACATTTGTTATACTTATCGCAATGGTTCAAGGAGCGTGGTGATGAGCAAAAAATTGAAGGTGACCGCGATCGGCAATTCGACCGGCGTGATTCTGCCCAGGGAGTTGCTGGAAAAGCTCCGGGTCAGCCGGGGTGATGAGTTGATGGTCCACGAGACACCGGACGGCATCCTGCTCAGCCCGTTCGACGCCGAGTTTGCCCGGCAGATGGATGTGGCCGAAAAGATCATGCGCGAGGATCGTGATCTGCTGAGGAAACTCGCGCAATGATCACTACAGAACCGATCTGGATTAGTGTGAATCTGGCGGAAGCCATTCATCGGCGCCAGCTGGCCGAGCATGGTGGGCCGGGAAGTGTGCGTGATCAGCCTGCGCTGGAATCTGCGCTCGCCCGACCGCGTCAGCGGTTCGCCTATGGAGATGAATCACTGCAATTGCCTGATCTGGCAGCCGCGTATGCGTATGGCCTGGCTCGCAATCACCCATTTGCCGACGGCAACAAGCGTACGGCCTACGTATTGTGTCGAACCTTTCTGAAACTCAATGGCTGGGATCTGGTGGGGAATCTGTCGGATCGCTATCCCGTTTTCCTTGCCCTGGCCGCCGGCGAACTGACCGAGCAGGCCCTGGCCGCCTGGCTGCGCGATCATGCCCGACCCGAACTGCTCAGCGAAGAATTGGCCGGCTACGGTTAACCCCTGCAGGCACTCAACCGATACGGCAGCTTGCGCCGGCAGCGAAAGCCGGTCACGAGCCGGTTGACCGCCTCCTGCTCGATCAGAAACGCGTCGTGCCCCTGCGGGGCGTCGAGAATTTGCAACTCGGCGTCGGGCATGTCCGAGGCGATCCGTTCCATCTCGGCCGGTGGGTAGAGCAGGTCGGTGGTGATGCCGACCAGCAGGGTCGGTACTTCGGCAGCGCGCAAGGCGGTGACCGTATCGCCGCGACCAGGGCCGACATCGTGGCTGTCCATGGCCTCGGCCAGGCGCAGGTAGGCGTTTCGGTCGAACCGCTCGGTCAGCGCCCGGCCATGGTGGTCCAGCCAGGACCCGGTCGGATCGTCCGGGTCGAAGGCATCGAAGCGCGGGTTGAGATTGTCCCAGTGGCGGTAGCTGATCATGGCGACCATGCGCGCCAGGTCCAGTGAGTCGTCGAGTTCCAGGGCACGCCGCTGGATGTGGTTGAAGGCCCGGGCCCAGGCCGTTTGCCGGGCCGGGGCGGCGATGACCGCGGCGGCATCGACCCGGTCGGGGTGGCTGACCGCCCATTCCAGCGCCTGCATCCCGCCCAGCGAGCCGCCGATGACCAGGCGCAGGGTCTTGACGCCGAGATGGTCCAGCAGCAGGCGCTGGGCGTCGACCATGGCGCGCACCGTCACCGACGGAAACGCCTCGTCGCTGCCGTCCAGCGGCGGGCCGCTGGTCAGCCCGCAGCCGCCCAGCACGTCGGCGCAGACGATGAACTCGCGCTCCGGGTCCAGGGCCTTGCCGGGCCCGAGCAGGCCCGGCCACCACTGGTCGACGTCGGCGTTGCCGGTCAGCGCCGGACAGACCAGCACCGCGTTGTTGCCGGCCCGGTTGAGCCGGCCCCAGGTCCGGTAGCCGATCTGCAGGTGCGGCAGTTCCAGGCCTCCGTCCAGCGGTGGCGGGCGCTCAAACCGGAGCACCTGGCGCTCGTGTACCTCGGCGCTGGTCATGCCGCAACGTCCAGGCCGGCCTTGTCCAGGGCCTGGGTGAAGTCGGCAATGATGTCATCGATGTGCTCGATGCCGACCGACACCCGGACCTGTTCGGCGCGGACCCCGGCCGCGCTGCGCTCGGATTCGCTGAGCTGCTGATGGGTGGTGCTGGCCGGGTGGATGACCAGGGTCTTGGCATCGCCCACGTTGGCCAGGTGGCTGGCCAGTTTGACCGAGTTGATGAACTTGCGACCGGCCTCTTCGCCGCCGCGCACGCCGAAGTTCAGCACCGGGCCGAAGCCGTGCTGGAGGTACTTCTTCGCCCGTTCGTGCCAGCGATGTCCTTCCAGACCGGGGTACTCGACCCAGGCCACGGCCGCTTGATTGTCCAGCCACCGGGCCAGGGCCAGGGCGTTGTCGAGGTGGCGCTGGACCCGCAGCGACAGGGTTTCCAGTCCCTGCAGCAGCAAAAAGGCGTTGAACGGACTCAACGCCGGCCCGAGATCACGCAAGCCTTCGACCCGGGCGCGGATGGCAAAGGCGATGTTGCCAAACTGGCTGTCCTTGCCGAACACCTCCCAGAAGTTCAGGCCGTGGTAGCCGGGCGCGGGGTCGGTGAACAGCGGGAAGCGGCCATTGCCCCAGTCGAAGCGGCCGGCATCGACGATCACCCCGCCCACCGTCGTGCCGTGGCCGCCGATCCACTTGGTCGCCGACTGAACCACGATGTCGGCCCCGTGGTCGATGGGCCGGACCAGGTAGCCGGCCGCGCCGAAGGTGTTGTCGACGATCAGCGGCAGGCCGTGCTTTTTGGCCAGTGCCGACAGGCCCTCGAAATCGGGGATATGCGAGCCGGGGTTGCCGATGGACTCGACGTAAATCCCTTTGGTCTGGTCGTCGATCCGGGCTTCGAATGCCGCTGGATCGTCGCCTTCAACCAGTCGCACGTCAATCCCCAGGCGCGGCAGCGAGACCTTGAACTGGTTGTAGGTGCCGCCGTAGAGCGAGGCGCTGGCGACCAGGTTGTCGCCGGCCTGGGCAATGGTGGTGATGGCGATCAGCTGGGCCGACTGGCCGGAGGCGGTAGCCACGGCGGCAACCCCGCCCTCGAGTGCAGCGACGCGCTTTTCAAACACGTCCACCGTCGGATTCATGATGCGCGAGTAGATGTTGCCGAACTCCTGCAGCCCGAACAGGCGGGCGCCGTGGTCGGCGTCGTCAAAGGTATACGAGGTCGTCTGGTAGATCGGCACGGCGCGGGCGTTGGTGCCGGGGGCCGGCTCCTGGCCGGCATGAACCTGCAGGGTCTCGAAATGCAGCGGTGGCTGGTTCTGGTCGGTCATGTTGCTCTCCTTGGCAGTAGCATGAAAAAAGTCTGTCAGGGGCAGCGGCGTGAACTTGTGATGCAGTGCCTGGAATCAAAAAACCCCGCATCGGTCAGGCCGCTGCGGGGTTCGTCGGGTTCGGTATGGAGTTTCGGTTCAGTTCATCAACGGAAACACGCACCAACTGGACGCCGCAGCTGAAGGCTCGGCATACACATGGTGCACATGCAGTTGTGGAGGAATACGAAACTCATGGGGGCGAAGTTTCACGGCACTTGACTGGATTTGTCAAGTACATTTTTCGCCCATCAGGGTTTGCTACCATGCTGAAGAGCACTGCTTCCGCTGAATCATGACCATGAATCGACATCTTCTGTCCCTGTTTGCCCTGCTTTGGCTGCTGCCTGCAAGCGCGCAGTTCGGT
>REEW01000125.1 GCA_007694885.1 Wenzhouxiangella sp.
AAGCCGAAGCGGAAGTCCCAGAACTCCAGGCGCGTGCCGGGACCGGCCACCAGCAACAGCAGGAGGGCGGCCAGGGCGGTGATCAGAACGAGTCGGGGGAGTAGCTTCATCATGTCGGGTCAGGGCTCGGAAATGGCGGAGGCGCGAATCGTCGGCATCATCGCTCGACAGTGTAGCCAATCCGTCAGTGGCGCGTCCGATGCCTGTTGTCGGCCGCAGACATTGGCCCACCAGCTTTCCGTATGTCAACCGCCCTCGCCCGAGGCCAGGAGCAGTGGTACCTTTGCCTCATGTTTTCCGAAGCCGTTCCAACCGCCCGCCTGCTGATCGCCTGTCCGGATGCGCGCGGCATCGTCGCCGCCGTGGCGCGATTCATCGCCGAACACGGTGGCAACCTGCTCGATGCCGACCAGCATACCGATCGCGAGCACGGCGAGTTTTTCATGCGGGCTGAATTCGACCTGACCGGCTGCGACCTTGACGCCGAAAACTTTTCCAGGGCCTGGTCGCCCCTGGCGCAACGGCACTCGATGACCTGGCGTATTCGATTCAATGCCAGGCCGATGCGCACCGCGATTCTCGTCGGCACGCTGCCGCATTGTCTGCATGACCTGCTCTGGCGCCACCAGGCCGGCGAATTGCCGATCGAGATTCCTGCCATCATCAGCAACCACGACACGCTCCGAGCCGTCGCGGAACATGCCGGAATCCGCTTCCACCATTTGCCCATGGGAAACGAAGGAAAAGCAGCCCAGGAGACAGCGATCCGCACGGTGCTCGACGACGAGCACATCGACCTGGTGATCCTGGCGCGCTACATGCAGGTGCTCAGCACGGAGTTCCTGCGTGGCTGGGAAAACCGGATCATCAATATCCACCACAGCTTCCTGCCGGCATTCGCCGGGGGCGATCCGTATCGCCAGGCCTTCGAGCGCGGCGTGAAGGTGATCGGCGCGACCAGCCACTACGTCACCGAAGTCCTCGATGACGGCCCGATCATTGCCCAGGATGTCGCCCATGTCAGCCACCGCAGCTCGGTGGATGACCTCAAACGGATGGGGCGCGACCTTGAACGGACGGTACTGGCCCGTGCGGTCAGGGCGCACGTGCATGACCGCGTGCTGGTCAGCAAGAACAAGACCGTGGTATTCGACTGACAGCTTGTCGCCGGTAGCACGATTTCCCGGCGCCGGCGTTCCAGCCACGCTTCAGCCGCTGGCCGGCCCGATCCACACCTGCTGGGCATTGACGAACTCGTGAATGCCGTGGCGACCCAGTTCGCGGCCGAAGCCGGAACGTTTGATGCCGCCGCTGGGAAGGCGCGGGTCGGTCTTGACCAGCCCGTTGATGGCCACCTGGCCGGACTCGAAGCGCGAAGCGTAGTCGACGGCATCCGGGCGCCCTGTCCAGACGCTGGCGGCCAGTCCCCAGGGCGTATCGTTGGCGATGGCCATGGCCTGCTCGGCATTCCCGGCCCGCATCACGACGGCGACCGGACCGAAGGTTTCTTCGCTGGCCGCGCACATCCCGGGCGTGACATCGGCCAGCAGGGTGACCGGGTAGAAAAACCCGTCGCCGGGGGGTAGTTCGCCACCGAGCAGGCACCTCGCGCCGGCCTCGATGGTTTCTCTGACCTGCCGATGGAGGTTGTCACGCAGATCGCTGCGCGCGATCGGTCCGATATCGGTCTCGGGCGATGCCGGATCACCCACCGTCAGCTGCTCCATGCGCGTTCGCAGCTTGTCCAGAAATTCCTCGTAGACGGGGGCCTCGATGATCAGGCGCTTGGCCGCGATGCAGCTCTGACCGGCATTGATCATGCGCGACAGCACCAGCTTGTCTGCTGCCTCGTCAAGGTCGGCGTCGGCCAGCACGATGGCGGGATCGGAACCGCCCAGTTCCAGCACAGAATGCTTGATCGAGGCCGCCGCCGTCGAGGCGACGATGCCGCCGGCACGATCGGAACCGGTGAAGGACACAGCCTGGATGCGCTGGTCCTGGATGACCCGGCCGACGCGCCCGGTCTCCAGCGCCAGATTCTGAAACACGCCTTCCGGTGTACCGGCTTCCTGAAACACCTCGGCAATGGCCGCGGCACAGCCCGGCACGTGGGGGTCGTGCTTGATCAGGCAGGTGTTTCCAGCCATCAGCGTCGGCGCAAAAAATCGCGCGGCCAGCCAGAACGGCGCGTTCCACGGCAGGATGCCGAGGATGGCGCCCAGCGGCCGGTATTGAACGAAACTTCGACTGGCGTCGGATTCGATGTCATCGCTGGCAAGGTAGGCTTGCGCGTGGGCGGCGTAATGTTCGGCGCACCAGGCAGCCTTGGCCACTTCACCGGGCGCTTCCCGGGCCGGCTTGCCCATCTCCTCGCGCATCAGCACTTCGAATCGCTCGCTGTCGCGACGCAGGATCGCCGCCACTTTCTCGAGGATCTTCGCCCGCCCGCCGAATCCAAGCGCTGCCCAGTCCGGTGCGGCGTCGCTGGCCGCCTGAAGCGCTGCCTCGAGCTGTCGATCGCTGATCGTGTCGATCTCGCGCACGCTCTGTCCGGTGGCGGGATTGACGACCTTGAGTTTCGGCTGTTGCGTCATGCGATTACTCCTGCTTGCCTGAGTGTTGCCCGCCGCGGCCGGGATTGGCGGCGGAACGGTCATTCGCCGCAAGCGAAAGCGCCGCTTCTGAGCCTTTGGCCGGCCCGGGACGGTCGACGCGGGCCTGGTCCGGCTTGCACACAAAGGCTTCGTCAAGGGAAAAGAACGACCGGCACCCGTCTGCGGTGATCTGGACGGTATCGGAGATACCGACGGTCTTGTCGCCGTCCACGCCCCACATCCACGGAATGATGTGGAAGGTCATGCCCTCGCGCACGATGGCCGAATCACCGTGGTTGAGGCTGATCATGTAGCCCTCGTCCCAACTCGGCGGAAAGGCGATCCCGATCGAATAGCCCGAGCGGGTGATCAGGCGGGCGCCGACGTCGTTGTCGGAAATGATGGTTCGCACCATGTTGTCGGCATCCGAAACGGTCAGCCCCGGGCGCAGGATATCCTTGACAGCGCGCAGCGCGAGCCGCATGCGCTCTTCGGCCTTGCGCATCGAATCGCTGAGCTCGCCCATCACCACCGTGCGCATCATGGCGGTGTGGTAGCGCCGGAAACAGCCGCCGACTTCAAGAAAGACATGCTCGCCCGGCTGCACAATGCGGCCTTCCCAGGTGGCATGGCCGATCATGCTGCGAGGCCCGGAGGTTACGTACGGCATCACTGCCGGCGGCTCGCCGCCGGCGCGAAACATCGCTGAACTGATGGCCGCGCCGATGTCGTTCTCGGTGACTCCGGCCTGGCAGGCCTCGAAGCCGGCCTTCATGCCGGCCTCGGTGGCCCTGGCCGCCCGCGCCATGATCTCGATTTCCACGGGCGACTTGCAGATCCGGCCTTCCTCGACAATGCCGAAGCAGTCGCGCAGCTTGCCTTCGGGCAAGGTCGTGTGGATGGCATCCTGGTGGTAGGCGGCAAAGAAGTAGCTGTTGCGCTCATAGCCCACGTATTTGTGCGCAAGTCCGAACTCGCGCAGAGACTGGACCAGCATCTGGATCGCATCACCGGTGTCTGCATAGGGCCGCGTCAACTCAACCCAGGTCCGCGCATGGACGTTGGACTCCTCCAGTTTCCGGGTGATCATGAAGGGCTCGTCTTCCAGCGGAACGACCAGTGCCTGGAAAAAGGAATAGCCGGTGGTCTGGTAGTCGGTGAGGTACATCAGGTTTTTGGGGTCGGTGATGACCACCGCATCGAGCAGCCGCTCGCCCATGCGCCGGCGCAACGCGTTCAGGCGGCGCTCGTACTCCTCGAAGGGAAAGGTCATGTCGTCGCGTTTTTTCATGGATTGCCCCCGGACAAGACCTGATCGACCACGCGCGTGAAGATCGCCAGGCCTTCGGCCAGGGTTTCCTGCTCGATGGTCAAGGGTGGAATGAGCTTGACCACCCGGCCGCCGGTACCGCAGGCGCTGACCAGCAGCCCGGCCTCGAAACAGTTGGCGACAATTGCCTTGGCGTGTTCACCGGCGCCCGTGTCCAGCGCCTGGATCATGCCGCGCCCGCGTCGCTGGCAGCGCGACTCGCCGTGGCGTTCGACCACGCCGTTGAGCGTCGCGGCCATGAACTCGCCCTTGGCGACAACCTCGTCGAGCAAGGCGCGGTCCTCGAAATAGCGCAACCCTTCGCGACCTGCGACAAACGACAGGCCCTGACCACGAAACGTGCCGGTATGCTCGCCCGGTTGCCAGTGACGATCATGCTCGGGCTTGACCAGGTTCATCGCCAGCGGCGTGCCATATCCGCCGATGCCCTTGGCCAGATTGACGATGTCCGGATCGATACCCGCCCGCTCGAAGCTGAAGTAATCGCCGGTGCGGCCGCAGCCGACCTGAATGTCGTCGACGATCAGCAGCGCGCCGACTTCGCGCGCCAGCGACTGCAGGTCCTGCAACCATTCATCAGAGGCCACGTTGACCCCGCCCTCGGCCTGGATGGCCTCGACGAGAAACGCCGCCGGCTTTTCCAGGCCGCTGGAGGAATCCGCATAAGCGGCGCGCAGTTGATCCAGCGATTGCCTGCCGCAACCCAGCCGGCAGCCCATGCACAGCTTGTCGCAGCCGAACGCCTGATGGGTCACGTTTTCAAGCGGCACACCGGCGGCATTGCGGAAGTAGTTGTTGGTCGTGCACGCCAGCGAGCCCAGCGTCATGCCGTGAAAGCCATGGCTGAAGGCGACCACGTTGCGCCGCCCGGTGACCTTGCGGGCCAGCTTCAGGGACGCCTCGACGGCGTTGGTGCCGGTCGGGCCGATGAACTGCAGGCGGTAATCCATGGCGCGGGGCTTGAGCACGGTATCGACGAAGGCCGAGATGAACTCGCGCTTGGCGCTGGTGTAGGTGTCCAGGCTGTGGGCCACGCCGTCGGCTTCGATGAACTCGATCAAGGCCTTTTTCATGCGCGGGTTGTTGTGGCCGAAGTTCAGTACCCCGGCGCCGGCGAAGAAGTCGATGTAGGACTTGCCGTCCTCGTCGAACTGGCGCGCGTTGCGGGCGGACGAAAACACCGTGGGATAAACGCGGCAGTATCCGCGCAACTCGGATTCATGCTGTTCGAAAACTGTTGTATCGGCCATGAGGAACCTCTTGTCGTAGTATGTGCTGCATCGATGCCGGACCCACCCGTCACCCGGGCGGCAGCGGGGCGCCGGCCAGCCGCGCGTTCAGCTTTGTGACACGCGCGATCAGGGCATCGTTGAAGTCGTAGTCGCTGCGATGCAGCGAAGCATTGTGGTGGGCACCGCCGTCGTCTGCGCCGATCAGCGCAAAGGCACCCGGACAGGCCGCGAGGTAATAGCTGAAATCCTCGCTCGCCATCACCGGCAGTAGAATGTCGCCGGCAAGAACCTCCTCACCGAACTCGTCGACCAGGGCCTGACGGTAGTCTGCGGCCGGGCCCGGGTGATTGACCGTTGCATCGTAACGCGGAAACACCTCGACATGGGCCAAGGTACCGTAGGCGCGCGCCGTGTTGTCGGCGACCTCAAGCAGGAATTCGGTCAGCAGGTCACGATCCGTAGATTCGGCGAGCCGGAAACTGCCCTCCAGCACGGCACGCTCCGGGATCACCGTGACCGCGCTGCGCGCATCGAACGAGCACACGCTCAGTACCAGCCCTTTCTGCGGCGCAATCCGCCGCGCGACGACCTGCTGCAGGGCCAGCACCACGGCCGAGCCGGCCAGCACCGGATCGCGGCACAGCTCGGGCTGGCTGCCATGACCGCCACGGCCGTGGATCGTGATGCGAAAACTGCCGTTGCCCGCCATCACCGGCCCGTCGGGGCACGCGGCCTGGCCGTACGGCAAGGCCGGCCAGTTGTGCCAGCCGAAAATCCGCTCCACGCCCTCCAGCGCGCCATCCTCGATCATCTGGCGCGCACCGTGCCCGCCTTCCTCGGCGGGCTGGAAGAGCAGGCGAACCGGGCCGGGCAGGATGTGCTCGTGTTGCTTGAACCAGATGGCGGTGGCCATCAGCGCGGCGGTGTGGCCGTCGTGTCCACAGGCGTGCATCGTGCCTGCGGTTTGCGAGCGGTAGGCGAGGTCGTTGCGCTCGACAATCGGCAGAGCATCGATATCCCCCCTGAATGCAATGCAGGGGCCGGCCGCATCACTCGCCAGATCGGCAACGGTCCCGGTTCCCGCGCAGGCACGCCAGGGGATTTCGAGGTGGTCAAGGTAGCGGCGAATGCGTTCTGCCGTCTCGAATTCGGCGCCGGTGAGTTCAGGATGGGCGTGCAGTTCGTGCCGGAAGGCGATGCAGTCCTCGACCAGTCGGCGCCAGTTTCCCGGATCAGCTTGTGTCATGCGTTGCTACCTCGCCTGCGCGCGCTCGGAATGTGCTGTTGAGCCAGGAGACCCCACTCGTCTTGCATCCTATTGCAAGGCACTATCGATCGGAAGTCAAATCAACCGCTCCACACTGCGCGATCGGGGCAGGCGGCATCGCGTATGATCAGCCTGCCTCGGACCGGGAAGAACTCTTGGAATTTCAACTGACTCGCAATCATCTGGTCTCCGCACTCGACGAGATCGCCAGAAAAGACAAGCACATTGCCGCAGCACTCGATCAGGTGGGTTACCCGGCTGAGCGGCGCACCGGTGAACCGAGCTTTGAGAATTTCCTCAGGATCATTGCCGGGCAGCAACTCTCGGTCAAGGCTGCGGCGACGATCTTCGGCCGGGTTCAGACCGCCCTGGACGGCGATTTCCGTCCTGCGCGCCTTTTGGCGATGAACGAGGAGGAACTGCGCTCGCTTGGCCTGTCGAGACAAAAGATCGGCTACGCGCGCGGTCTGGCTCGTGCCGTACTGGAAGGCTCGCTGGTGCCCTCGGCGCTGGCCGAACTGCCAGATGATGCGGTGGTCGAGCAGATCACCCGAGTCAAAGGCTTCGGGCGCTGGAGCGCGGAAATGGTTCTGCTGTTTTCGCTGGGTCGCCCGGATGTATGGCCGGCCGATGATCTCGCCATCCAGGCTGGGCTGCACCGGCTCAAGAACATGCGCGCACGCCCGGATCGACGGAGAACGGACGCCGTTGCCAGGCCGTGGCGCCCCTATCGAAGCGCAGTGGCCCTGTTCGTCTGGCACTATTATTCGAACGCGCCGCTTGCCTGATCGCGGGGTAACGGGTTCAGGAAAACGCTGAATTACTGATTGAATTCGAGAGCAGTCATCGGGCATGTGGAGCAAGAAAGCCGGCGTCGAGACGCTACTCCACCGTCAGCCGGCGGCTCTGGTCCGGAAGATCCTCGATGTGAATTCGAAGCGTGGCCGGCGGCAGGTACCCCCTGCCCTTCTCCGCCCATTCAACCAGCAGCAGGCTGCGCTCGTCGAGCAGGTCAGCGATGCCCAGATACTCGATTTCTTCAGGGTGCCCGAGACGGTAGAGATCGAGGTGGTGAACGGTCAGACCACCAACGTCGTAGCTTTCGATCAGGCCGTAGCTGGGGCTCTTGACCCGCCCGGCATGACCCATGGCGCGCAGCAGGCCGCGGACCAGCGTGGTCTTGCCCACGCCCAAATCACCGGACAGGTAGACCACCCCGCCGTCGGCCAGGCGCGCGGCCAGGGGCAGGCCGAAATCGAGCATGTCCTGCTCGGTGGGCAGAATGAAGGTTTCGCTCATGCCGGCAGGACGTCGGCCAGTTGGTCGATCAGGTCCGTGGCCAGGATCTGGCGGCGCCCGGCGGCAGCCCGATCGCCGGCCAGCGCATGCACCAGCACCCCGCAGCAGGCCGCCTCGAACGGCTCCAGGCCCTGCCCGACCAGGCTGGCGATGATGCCGGTCAGGGCGTCACCCATGCCGGCCGAGGCCATCGCCGGATTGCCGAAAGGACATACGGCGACCTGGCCTGATGGTTCGGCAACCAGGGTGCCGTGACCTTTCAACACCACGACCGCGCCGTGGCGTTCTGCCAGGGCGCGGACGGCAGCAAAGCGATCCGACTGCACCTCGGCTGCGCTGCAGTCGAGCAGGCGCGCGGCCTCGCCCGGGTGCGGCGTCAGAATGGCCCGCGGCAGGGGCCACGGCGGATCGGCATCGGCCAGCAGGTTGAGCCCGTCGGCGTCCAGGACCAGCGGCAGGTCAGCGCCCAGGGCGCGCCGCCAGACCGCCCTGGACCAGTCGCTCCGGCCCAGGCCCGGGCCCAGGCCCAGCACATCGGCGCTTTCCATGAGCACATCCAGCGCTTCCAGGGTTTCGACCGCATGGCACATCAGTTCCGCCTGCACGGCCAGGGCGGCGGCCGCGTGGCCGGCGCGCGTGGCCAGCGAGACCAGCCCGGAGCCGGCACGCAGCGCGGCCCGGCCTGCCAGCACCGGCGCACCGGCCATGCCGGCATCGCCGCCGATGACCAGCACATGGCCCAGGTCGCCCTTGTGGGTATCCGGCGCTCGCGGCGGCAGCCAGGCCGGAAGACTGGCAGCATCGAGCAGCCAGGCATCGGCACGCACCGTCTCATGGATCGCCTCGGGTGTGTCCAGGTCGAAATACAGACGCTGTCCGCACCAGCGCCCGGCCTGGCCGGTGTACAGGCCGCGCTTGTTGCCGATGAAGGTCACGGTCAGGTCGGCACGCACAGCAGGCTGCAGCGGCATGCCCGTATCGGCATCGAGGCCCGAGGGCACGTCAACGGCCAGCACCGGGCGGGGGCTTTCGTTGATGCGCTCGATCAGGCGCGCGTACGGGCCGGTCGGGGGGCGGTCCAGGCCGGTGCCAAGCAGGGCATCGACGATGACCTGCCCGGTCAGTGAATCGGCGGGATCCGCCAAGACGCCAGCCGGCTCCCGCCAGTCGGCAGCCGCCCGGGCCGCATCACCCGCCAGTTCATCCGGATTCTTCAGCGCGATCAGTTGCACGTCCATCCCGGCCTCGCGGGCCAGGCGGGCGATCACGTAACCGTCGCCGCCGTTATTGCCGCCGCCGCAGCAGACCGTGATCCGCCGCGCTTCCGGCCAGCGCGCGCGCAGCGTCTGGAAAGCAGCCCGGCCGGCCCGATTCATCAGCTCGTACCCGGCGATGCCGTGGCGCTCGATCGCCAGGCGATCGAGTTCTCGTACCTGCTCGGCGCGGTAGAGACGATTGGCGCAGTCCATGTCCGTGATTATAGAGGTCCTCGATATACTGGGCTGATGTCGAAGCAATCTGCCAATGCCGCTACCGATCTTCAGCGCGACGAGCTTGTCGCAGACATTCGCCGCTGGGGTCGGGAACTCGGGTTTCAGCAGGTCGGTATTGCCGATACCGACCTGAGCGATCACGAGACCCGGCTCGATGCCTGGCTGGCCGCGGGCATGCACGGCGAGATGGCGTGGATGGCGGCACACGGGCGCAAGCGCTCGCGACCGGAGTTGCTGCATCCGGGTACGCGCTCGGTGATCGTGCTGCGCATGGACTACCTGCCCCCTGCCGCCACCCCGGTCGAGGAGCTGATCGAGCAGCCGGAAAAGGCCTGCATTTCGCGCTATGCGGTCGGGCGGGACTACCACAAGGTCCTTCGTTCACGGCTGAAGAAACTCGCCCAACGCATTGAAAAACAAATCGGTCCGTTCGGCCATCGGGTGTTTACCGACTCCGCCCCGGTACTGGAAAAACCGCTGGCCGAAAAAGCCGGTTTAGGCTGGATCGGCAAGCACACCAACCTGCTCAACCGCCACGCCGGATCGTGGTTCTTTCTCGGCGAGATCTACACCGACCTGGCCCTGCCTGCCGACGAGCCGGTGGCCGATCACTGCGGTTCGTGCCGGCGCTGCATCGACGTGTGCCCCACCCGCGCCATCGTCGCCCCCTACCAGCTTGACGCGCGGCGCTGCATCTCCTATCTCACCATCGAACTCAAGGGCGCCATTCCCGAGGAGTTCCGCAAACCCATGGGCAACCGCATCTACGGCTGCGACGACTGCCAGATGGTCTGTCCGTGGAACCGCTACGCCCAGTTCAGCGGCGAAGACGATTTCCAGCCGCGCAAGGACCTGGACGCCGGCGATCTGGTCGAGTTGTTCGGCTGGGACGAGACGACCTTTTTGGCGCGCACCGAGGGCACGGCCATCCGCCGCATCGGCCATGAGCGCTGGCTGCGCAACATTGCCGTGGCCCTGGGCAATGCTCCGACCACGCCAGCGGTACTGGACGCCCTTAAGGCCCGCGCCGACCATCCCTCGGAAATCGTTCGAGAACATGTCGCCTGGGCGCTCAGACGCCATGAGGGGCTAGGGGCTAGCCCCTGTCCCTAGTTCCTGAGCTTCATTCCCCACTACCGGCTCTTGCTAGAATGTCGGATTGCGTATCAAAGCCCCAGGGAGACCGTTCATGGCGATTCTCGAGAAACTCCAAACCCTGCGTACCATCGGCGGCGAGCCGCTGACGCGCGGTCTGCCCGATGAGATCGTGGAACGCTTCGCGGCAGTAGATTCGCGCCTGGAACAGGCCGTCGACGATGCGCTCGGCGTGGTGGAGTGCTGGCAGGCGGCCTATCCGGACCTGATCGGCGCCGACGAGGCCGTCCAGCGCGACGCCCTCCAGGCCGGCTTCGTGAATTTCTATGCCGACGATGCCGTCAACCCCTACGTGGCGCTGGCCGGGCGCGGCCCGTGGATCATCACCGCCAAGGGTGCCGTGCTGCATGACTCCGGCGGCTACGGCATGCTCGGCTTCGGCCATGCCCCGGACCCGATCATTCAGGCGATGAGCCAGCCGCACGTCATGGCCAACGTCATGACGCCCAGCTTCAGCCATTTGCGCCTGATCGAAACCCTGCGCCGCGAGATCGGCCATCGGCGCGAAGGCGGCTGTCCGTTCGATCGCTTCTTGTGCATGAACTCCGGTTCCGAGTCGGTCACCGTGGCCGGGCGCATCGCCGACATCAACACCAAGCTCATGACCGACCCGGGCGGCCCCAAGGCGGGCTACCGAATCCAGCGGATGTCGCTGACCGGCGGCTTCCACGGCCGCACCGAACGGCCGGCCCGCTACTCCGACTCGACCCGCCGCAACTACGCTCGCCACCTGGCCTCGTTTCGCGACGATGACAGCCTGGTCACCGTGGCGCCCAACAACATCGACGCCCTGCGAGAAATCTTCGCCCGGGCCGATGCCGAGCAGGTTTTTTTCGAGGGGGTGTTCATGGAGCCGGTCATGGGCGAGGGAAACCCGGGTGCCGCCCTGGAGCCGGAGTTCTACGCCGTCGCCCGCGAGCTGTGCGACGCCCACGGCACACTGTTGCTGATGGACTCCATCCAGGCCGGCCTGCGGACCCAGGGCACGCTGTCGGTGGTCGACTATCCGGGATTCGAAGGACTGTCGGCGCCGGACATGGAAACCTATTCCAAGGCCCTGAACGCCGGCCAGTACCCGCTATCGGTGCTGGCCATGAACGAACGTGCCGCCGCCCTGTATCGCAAGGGCGTGTACGGCAACACCATGACCGCCAATCCGCGCGCCCTGGACGTCGGCGTGACCGTACTCAACATGGTCACGCCCGAGCTGCGGCGCAACATTGTCGAGCGCGGACATGAGTTTCTGGACAAGTTCACCCGCCTTGAGCACGAGCTGGACGGCCGCATCACCCGGGTCCAGGGCACCGGTCTGCTGTTTTCCGTGGAACTCGATGGCAAACGCTACAAGGCCTACGGCGCGGGCTCAACCGAGGAATACCTGCGCATGCACGGCATCAACGTCATCCACGGCGGCGAAAACTCGCTGCGCTTCACCCCGCCGTTCGGCATCACCAGCGCCGAGGTTGACCTGATCGTGGAAGCGACCCGCGATGCCCTGCTCAACGGGCCGGTCAAGGAAATCGAACAAGCCGCCTGATCAGATCCTGAGACTGCCCGGTTCTCAGCTTCTGAGAACCACGCATGCTGTAATCCGTCACGAAGCCCATCGTAACGGAGGACCACCATGCAGCAAGCCCGCTATCGACCGCGCAGCAGCGGATACCAGCGCCACGCTCGCACGCCCTTGCAGGCGCTTCGGCTGCTCGGCGTGCTGGCCGGCGAACTGGCCGGCCTGGCCGCGATGGCCCTGGCGCTCGGGGTTGGATTGTTGATGGCAGCCGGTTACCTGCCTTGATCCTCGAAACCCCGGTACATCGACCAGGTCTCCAGGCTTTGAGCCACGCCGGGGCCGACCGGCGGAATCAGGGTTCGGGATCGCGCAGGATGACCTGTTCTTTCTCCTCGGCCGATATGTGGCGCACGTCCTTTCCCTCGACCAGGTAGAAGATGTGTTCGCCGATGTTCTTGGCGTGGTCGCCGATGCGCTCCAGCGATCGGGCGATCCAGATCGCGTTGATCACGCGGGTTGTGCTGCGCGGATCTTCGGCCAGGTAGGTGTAGTACTGGCGCAGGATCGCTTCGTACTCGTCGTCGACTTTCTCGTCGGCCCGAAACAGGGTAACCGCGACCTCCGACACCATCCGGGCGAAGCCGTCCAGGGCGTCGCGCAGCATGGCCCGAACGTGGACCGCCATGTTTTCCAGCTCATGGTAATTCCCACGCGGGCGATCCGTGGTCGCCAGCTCGATCGACAGGCGAGCAATTTTCTCTGCCTCGTCGCCAACCCGTTCCAGGTCATTGACCGTCTTGACGATGGCCATGACCAGGCGCAGGTCGCTGGCCGTGGGCTGACGGCGGGCGAGTATTTCCATGGCCTGCTCATCGATCTGCTTTTCCATCTGGTTGACCGCGTCATCGGCCTGAATGACGGACTCGGCTTTCGCCGTATCGCTTTCGAGCAGGGCCGCCATGGCATCGACCACCATCTCTTCGGCCATACCGCCCATTTTCATCACATCGCGCCGGAGGTTTTCCAGTTCCTGGTTGAACTGGCGCGAAATGTGCTGATCGAAATACTTTTCCATGATGCGATGCTCCTTGACGCCTCGGCCCGGCGAGCCGAGCGCTTGAATACAGGTCAACCGTAGCGGCCGGTGATGTAGTCCTCGGTCGCTTTCTTTGACGGATTGGTAAACAGTTTGGCGGTATCGTCGTATTCGATCAACTCGCCCAGGTACATGTAGGCGGTAAAGTCCGACACCCGCGCGGCCTGCTGCATGTTGTGGGTCACGATCACGATGGTGTAGCTTTCCTTGAGATCGATGATCAGTTCCTCGACCTTGGCCGTGGAAATCGGATCCAGCGCCGAACACGGCTCGTCGAGCAGGATGACTTCCGGCTCGATGGCGATCGCTCTGGCAATCACCAGGCGCTGCTGCTGACCGCCGGACAGACCGAAGGCGTTGTCGTCGAGTCGGTCCTTGACCTCGTCCCAGAGCGCTGCGCGCTTGAGCGAGTGCTCGACCACCTCGTCGAGTTTGCGCCGGTTCTTCACGCCCTGCAGGCGCAAACCGTAGGCGATGTTTTCATAGATGGTCTTCGGAAACGGGT
>REEW01000029.1 GCA_007694885.1 Wenzhouxiangella sp.
GTCGCTGGTCAAGCTGGTCGCCTTTCTGGCCGTCGGCCTGTTCGTGGTCTACGGGCTGTTCAACGGTGTTGGTGATGTGTTCGCGCAGGCCATGGCCGACGCCGAACTTGCCGCCCTGCTGCGCTTCGACACCGGTGGCCACGCGGACTACATCTTCTCGCAGTGGTTTGCCCTGATCCTGCTGGCCATGCTCGCCTTTGTGTTTCTGCCCCGACAATTCCAGGTCATGGTGGTCGAAAACGTCGATGAGCGCCATCTCAAGCGCGCCGCCTGGGTGTTCCCGGTCTACTTGTTGCTGATCAATCTGTTCGTTCTGCCCATCGCCCTGGCCGGCTTGCTGTTTTTTGGCGACAACGGCGCCAACCCCGACCTGTTTGTCCTCTCGCTGCCGCTGGTAACCGGCCACGAAGCTCTGGCGCTTTTCGTCTTCATCGGCGGTCTGTCGGCCGCCACCGGCATGGTGATCGTGGAAGCCATTGCCGTGTCCACCATGGTCTGCAACGACCTGGTCATGCCCCTGCTGCTGCGCACCAGGCGTTTCAGCGGTCGCCATGGCGGCGATCTCACCCGCCTGCTGCTGACCATCCGGCGGCTGGCGATCGTGATCCTGCTGTTGCTCGGCTACCTGTACTTCTACCTGGCCGGAGAGGCTTATGCCCTGGTCAGCATCGGCCTGATCAGCTTCGCCGCGGTGGCCCAGTTTGCGCCGGCCGCACTGGGCGGGATGTACTGGAAAGGCGGAACCCGCGCCGGCGTACTGGCCGGCCTGTGTGCCGGATTCGCCTTCTGGATTTTCACCCTCATGCTGCCCTCGATCGCCAAGTCCGGCTGGATGTCAACCGATTTCGTCGACCACGGGCTGTTCGGGCTGACCTGGCTCAAGCCGGAGCAGTTCCTCGGCTTGAGCGGCCTGGACAACCTCACCCATTCCCTGTTCTGGAGCCTGTTTGCCAATATCGGCGCCTTTGTTGCCGTCTCGCTGTGGACCCGCCCCACTGCCCGCGAGGCCAGCCAGGCACTGCTGTTCGTCGATGTCTACAACCGGGGCCAGGACCAGCAGCCGGTGTTCTGGCAGGGTCGGGCCCGGATCGACGATCTGAAACGCCTGGCAACGCGCTTTCTCGGACCGGACCGGGCCGAACGACTGTTCGAGGCCCAACTCGGGCACGCGAGCGGAGCCGCCGGGCCGGTCAGCGGCTATGCCGATGCCCGCCTGGTCCAGAACGTCGAAACCCTGCTTGCCGGCGCCATCGGCAGCGCGTCGGCCCGGGTGATGGTGGCCTCGGCGGTCGAGGAAGAGGATCTGGGCCTGGAAGACGTCATGCGCATTCTCGATGAGGCCTCGCAGCTGCGTGTTCACTCGCGCGCCCTGGAAGATAAATCGCGCTCACTCGAGCAGGCAACCCGGGAACTGCGCGCGGCAAACGAAGAGCTCAAGAGCCTCGACCGACTCAAAGATGACTTCATGTCGTCGGTCACCCACGAGCTGCGAACGCCGCTGACCTCGATCCGGGCGCTGACCGAAATGATGCTCGACGATGAGGACATGCCGAACAGCCAACGCCGGGAGTTTCTTGCCATCATCGTCACCGAGACCGAGCGCCTGAGTCGGCTCGTCGGCCAGGTTCTCGACATGGCCCGCATCGAGGCCGGACACGCTGACTGGCACAACACCGAAGTCGACATGAGAGAGGTCATCGAGCAGGCCGTCAACAGCATTCGCGGCCGCTTCGAGGAAAAAAACGCCAGGCTCGAGGTTCAGGCCGAGGGTACGCCCCGGCCCATCCTGGCCGATCGCGACCGGCTGGTGCAGGTCATGCTCAACCTGCTCTCCAACGCCCTGAAATTCATTCCCGAAGACGGCGGCCGGGTGGATGTGCAAATGACCGACAGCGACCAGGGTGTCACCGTCACGGTCGCAGACAACGGCCCGGGCATCGCCCCCGATGAGCAGGTCCGGGTCTTTGAGAAGTTCCACCAGCTCGAAGAGGGCCGCAACCGGGGCAGCGGCCTGGGGCTTCCGATCAGCCGCCAGATCATCGACCATTTCGGTGGGAGAATGTGGGTGGAGTCGACGCTCGGAGAAGGCGCTCGCTTCAGTTTTTTTCTGCCGCGCACCAACGGCTCTTCCGGACATGGACAACCGCCGGACCGGCCAGCAAGAGAGAGGAACGAACACCATGGGTAGCAAGATACTGATCGCCGACGACGAACCGAACATCGTCATTTCGCTGGAATACCTGATGCGCCGCGAGGGCTACGATGTGCAAGTGGCACGCGACGGCGACGAGGCCCTGAGCATGATTCAGCGCGACCGGCCCGACCTCGTACTGCTTGACGCGATGATGCCCGGCAAGAGCGGGTTCGAGGTCTGCCAGGCGGTGCGCGACGATGACAGCCTGGGCGGCACCCAGATCCTGATGCTGACCGCCAAGGGCCGGGAAACCGATGTCGCCAAGGGCAAGGCGCTGGGCGCAGATGCCTACATCATCAAACCGTTCTCCACCCGCGAGCTGGCCGAGAAGGTGCGCTCCATGCTCGGCGACCAGCCGTGAAACCCTTCGACTGGATGCTGGCCATCGGCGTCGCCATCGTCGGCGCGGTCTGCCTGGTCTGGCTGGGCATCGCCGGCGGCCTGCTCTGGGCGGTACTGGACCCTGAAGACTGGGAGACGGTCCTGACCGCCCTGGGCGGGAGAGGCGGACTGTTGCTGTTCCTCTGGGCCGGTTCCCTGCTGCCGACCGCAGCCGCCCTGCGCTACCTCATCGACCGCTACATTCGCGCACCTGCCCGCCTGGTCGAAGACGCACGGCTGCGTCTGGACAGCGATATTCCGACGCCGATCAAAACGCACGGCAGCCGCGAATGCCGCGAACTGGCGCGCGTGATCGAACAGCTCGTGGCCGAGCGCCAGGCCCTGAAATCCGAAATGGATGCGCGGGTGCGCGAAGCCAGCCGGCAGACCGAGATGGAAAAAAGCCGGCTGGCGGCATTGATGTCGGAGCTGACCAAAAGCGTGGTTGTATGCAATCTCGACGGCCGCATTCTGCTCTACAACAATCGCGCCCGCATCCAGTTTCGCCGCCTGTCGCGCGCTCCCGGCGGCGCCGGCGGCGCCGAACTCCTGGGGCTGGGGCGGTCGATCTACACGGTCCTCGACCGGCGGCTGGTCAACCATGCCCTGGAAAACGTTCAGCGCCGCCTGCGCCGCGGTGCCAATGCGCCTTCGGCCCAGTTCGTGACGACCACGCCCTCGGGCAAGCTGCTGCGCGTTCAGATGACCCCGGTGCGCGGTGTGGCCTCCGACGAGCCCGACGCATCGCCAGACCAGTCCGCGGAGATGACCGGCTTCGTCCTGCTGATCGAAAACATCACCGACGAAATGCAGACCGACTCGGAGAAAGACCGCATCCTGACCAGCCTGACCGAAGGCAGCCGCGCGGCCCTGGCCAACACCCGCGCCGCCATCGAAGTACTGGAGTATCCGGACGTGGAAGAAGCCATGCGCGAGCGTCTTCTGGGCGTCATTCGCGAGGAAATCCAGGGTTTGAGCGACCGCATTGCCAAACTCCAGCAGTCCTCGTCGCATGCTCTGCGCTCGCGCTGGCCGCTGGAAGACATGCTCGCATCCGACCTGCTTGAAGCCGCATCGCGCCGGATCGAGTCCGAGCTGGGGCTGCACGCGCAACGCGAGGAAGAAGCCGAAGGCATCTGGCTGAAGGTGGAAAGTTTCACCCTGCTGCAGGCCCTGGTCCATCTGGCCGGACGCCTGAAAGACGACTGCGGCGTGCGCGCGGTCACGCTGCGCCTGAGTGAAAAAGCGGGCCGCGCCCAGCTCGACTTGATGTGGACACCCGACCGGGACGAGCCGATGAAAGCCGAGCTGGGTTGGGACAGGGAACCGATCCGCATCGGACGCGAGACCCTGTCGCTGACCGTACACGACGTGCTTGACCGGCACGACGGCGAGTGCTGGATCGAACAGGAAGTCGGCGATCAGCGTCATCGCTGCTTCTTCCGTCTGCTGCTGCCGCTCGCCGCACCGCAGGAGGAACTGCCGACCGCCACCTTCGTGCGCCACGAAAGCCGGCCCGAATACTACGACTTCGACCTGTTCAAAAGCACCGCCCAGACCCGGTCGCTCGACGACTGTCCCCTGGGCGACCTGGTCTATACCGTTTTCGATACCGAGACCACCGGACTGAATCCTGCGGGAGGCGACGAAATCATCCAGATCGGCGCGGTGCGCATCGTCAACGGCAAGGTGCTGAAGCAGGAGTACTTCGATCAGCTGGTCGATCCCAGGCGCATCATCACCCCGGCCAGCATCCCGATCCACGGCATCACCCCGGAGATGGTCAAGGGCCAACCGACCATCGATGAGGTGCTGCCGGCCTTCCATTCGTTCTGCGAAGACACGGTGCTGGTGGCCCATAACGCGGCCTTCGACATGCGCTGCCTGGAAGTCAAGGAAAAACAGACCGGCGTGAAGTTCGACCACCCGGTACTCGACACCCTGCTGCTGTCCGCGCTGGTCCACGAGAACCAGGAGTCGCATCGCCTGGAAGTCATCGCCGAACGGTTCGGCCTGACCATCATCGGCCGCCATACCGCCATCGGTGATGCCATGGTCACCGCTGAAATCCTGGTCAAGCTGATCCCATTGCTCGCCGACAAGGGCATTCATACCCTGGCCGAGGCCCGCCAGGCCGCGCAACAAACCTACTACGCCCGGATCAACTACTGATCCCTGCCCGACAGTGGAACAAACATGCCCATGAAAACATCCGACATCCAGTCCTTCCTGGCCGCTGTGGCTCCCTTTTCAGAGCTCGGTGCAGCCCGTCTCGCCGAGTTGGCAAGTCAGCTTGAAACCCTGCATTTCGAGGCCGACCAGGAGATCGGCCGGTTCGGCTCTTCGGAACCGCAGGACCTGTTCATCGTCGTTGACGGTGCCGTGGTCTTGCAGGCCGAAGACGGAACCATTCTGGAACATCGCGGAGAAGGCGAGCTGTTCGGCCATGGCATCTGTTTCGGTGCCGGGCCACGGCGCTATTCGGTCATCGCCAGCGAGCGGATCGAGCTGCTGCGGCTGGAGCGCGAGCAGCTGGCCGAACTCGGTCGCCAGGAACCCATGCTGGCCAGCTTCCTGTCCGCCGGCCCGGGGGCCAGGCTGCGCGCCGCCGACCAGCGAACCGTCACCCGGCTCGGCCAGCTGACCCTGCGACCGCCGATCACGGTCACCTCCGGTGCCAGCATCGCCGACAGCGCCAGGCTCATGGCCGAACATCAGGTCAGCTGTGTGCCGGTGGTCGACGGACACCGGCTGGTTGGCATTCTCACCGATCGCGACCTGCGCAACCGGGTCCTGGGAGCCGGGGTCGACCCGGCTCGGCCCGTCACCGAGGTCATGACGCCCAGACCCATCACCGTTACCCCGGAAGACCGGGTCGAAGATGCCCTGGTCGAAATGATGCGCACCGGCATTCATCACCTGCCGATTCAGGATGAGGACGGGACCCTGGTCGGAGTGATCAGCTCCGGCGACCTGCTGCGCCTGCAATCACCGCATCCGCTTCGCCTGGTGCGCGACATCCAGCGGGCCGAATCGACCGCGGCCGTGGCCGAACTGGCCCGCAAGGGTCCCGGTTTGCTGGCCGGCATGTGCCGGCAAGGCAGCGAGGTCACCGAAGTGGGCCGGGTCGCAGGGCTGATCACGGACGCCTGCACGCGACGTCTTTTGAGCCTGGCCCAGAACGAGCTGGGGCAAGCGCCGATGGCGTGGACCTGGCTGGCCTTCGGCTCGCAGGCCCGGCTCGAGCAGGGGCTGATCAGCGATCAGGACAACGGTTTGCTGCTGGCCGAACCACCGGACGAAAAAGCCGGAGAGTACTTCAAGCGCCTGGCCGAGATGGTCTGCGATGGCCTCAATGACTGCGGCTACGTCTACTGCCCGGGCGAGGTCATGGCCAAGGGCAAATGGCGCATGTCCTTCCACGACTGGCGACGGACGTTTTCCGGCTGGATCAATGAACCCGAGCCGAAATCAGTCATGCAGTCGAGCATTTTTTTCGACATGCGCGGGGTCGCAGGCGACATCGAGCTGGCCGGCCGCCTGCACGGTGAGGTGCTCGCCATGGCCAAAGACAGCAAGATCTTCCGTCGTTTCCTGGCCGCTGAATCCATGGGCAATCGACCACCTCTGGGCTTGTTTCGCCAGTTCGTGCAGGAGCGCGACGGCAAGAAAACCCAGGGCCTGAACCTGAAAAAACGCGGCGTCATCCCGATCGTCGACCTGGCCCGGGTGCGCGCTTTGGAAGGCGCGATCAGCGTGGTCCACACCGAGGAACGCCTGCGCGCCGCCGCCGCTCGGGACATCATGAACGAACGCGATGCCGACGATCTGATCCACGCCCTGCGCTTCATCGGCAACGTGCGCCTGCGCCACCAGGTGGCCCTGTACGAGAAAGGCGAAAAACCCAATCACCTGGTCGACCCGGACAGCCTGTCCGGCCTGCACCGGCGCTACCTGCGCTCGGCCTTCGGCATTGTCCAGACCGCCCAGGAAGCCCTGACCAACCGCTACCAGATCTGAACGCGCATCACTTCATGACCACCAGGTAGGCCACGCCGCGGCGACGGATTTCCAGCGACAACTCGCCGCCTTCGATCGGAAACAGGGCGCGAAGCTCGGCCAGGTCGCGCACGCGCGACTGGTTGATCGCGACCACGACATCACCGGCCCGCAAACCGGACTGCCAGGCCCGGCTGTTTCGGCGCACCTCCTCGACCAGGGCACCGGTTGCCCGGCTGCGATCCGGAATACGGACCAGCGCCAGGCCGTCGAGGCGCGCATCGAGACGGCGACCGGAAATTCGTGCATCCAGGTCTTCGCGCACCTCCACGCGAACCTGGCGCTCGCGACCGCCGCGGATGAAGTCCAGCTCGATTTCGCGACCGATCGGCAGCAGGCCCTCGATGCCGCGCAGCGCCTGGGCATCGCCCACCCGCCGACCGTCGATGCGCACGATCACATCACCGGGCTGAAGCCCGGAGCGCTGCGCCGGTCGACCCTCGACGATGCGGGTGACCACGGCTCCGAGCCGATCCGGAATCTGCAGCGCTTCGCGCAGGTTGCGGTCAAGATCCTGCACCTCCAGTCCCAGAGACCCGCGCCGCACTTCACCGTGCTCGACCAGCTGTTCCATGACGTAGCCGGCGGTGCGCGCCGGAATGGCGAAGCCAATTCCCACGTTGCCGCCGGACGGGGTGAAAATGGCCGTGTTGATGCCGACCAGCCGGCCGCCGAGGTCAATCAGCGCACCGCCGGAGTTGCCCGGGTTGATCGACGCATCGGTCTGGATGAAGTTCTGGTATTCCAGACCGCGCAAGCCGGAACGGCCCAGCGCCGAGACGATACCCGAGGTCACGGTCTGGCCGAGCCCGAACGGGTTGCCGACGGCGACGACAAAATCCCCGACCCGCAGCACACCGGACTCGTGCAGCCGGAGTTCGGCCAGGTTCTCGGCGCGGACGCGGATGACGGCCAGGTCGGTCTCGCGGTCGGCACCGACGAACTCGGCAGAAAACTCGCGGCCGTCCTGCAGGGTCACGGCGATGTCGTCAGCCCCGTCGATGACGTGGTTGTTGGTCAGGATGAAGCCGGCCGCGGCATCCACGACCACGCCCGAGCCCAGCGATTGCTGGACTCGCTCTCGCGGGATGCTGGGGAACTCGAAGAAGTGCCGAAAGAACGGGTCGTCGAAAAAAGGGCTGGAACGCACCTGCACCCGCGTTCGGGTGTGGACGTTGACAACGGCCGGGGTGACCCGCTCAAGCACGGGCGCCAGGGACGGCAGCGGTTGGCCGTCCACTTCGGCAGGCAGGGCGGCCGAGGCGACCGGAGCGGCGAATAGAACGGCTAACAGAACCAGGAGTCTATGGATCAAGAACATGCCGGGGATGGGTAGTGGGTCTGGATCGGTGGATGACCTGCGATTCGACTGCTGGCCGAGCCATTGGTTTCGCAGCCTGCGCCCATGTATGACTGGTTTGATGCACGTTGTTGGGGTTAGAATCACCGTATCTTGGGGACTGATCAGAGGCAGAACACAAGATGTCGCAGCTGGACCAGCAAGTTCTGCGCACCGACGTAACCGGCATGCCAATGGAATGGATCGGTTACCAGGACGCGGTACGAATGATCGTTCTGGGTCAGGTCAGCTATGCCCTCGGCCGGGTGCTTTACGAGTTGCGCGGCGGAATCAACTCACTGACCGGCCGGCAAACGGTGATCCCGGTCAATGCGATACTCGCCACCCAGGGCGCTCATCCCAATGCCCACCAGTTTCACCATCGATATACTCCGCCGCTGTCGAACCGGGCCTTGTTTCGGCGCGATGAAAACGTCTGCCTGTACTGCGGCAACCAGTTTCATCACTCCGACCTTTCCCGCGATCACGTCAAGCCGCTGGCCCGCGGCGGCGAGGACAGCTGGGTCAATGTCGTGACAGCCTGCAAGCGCTGCAACAATCACAAGGGCTCGCGCACGCCCGAGCAGGCGGGGATGCAGTTGCTCGCCATCCCTTTCACGCCCACTCACGCCGAGTACGTCTACCTGCAGGGCCGGCGCATTCTGGCCGATCAGATGGAGTTCCTGCTGGCCCACTTTCCGCGCCACAGCGTGCTGCGCCAGCGCCTGTCGCGTTCCTTGCCCGACGCCTGAACAAGCAAGCTCCTTGCCGACTCGATGAGCAACCCCCACGCCAGTGCGCCCGTTTACCTCGTCGACGCCAGCGTCTACATTTTTCGGGCCTGGTTTTCCATGCCCGACCAGTTCAGCGACGCGGCCGGCCGTCCGACCAACGCCGTCTACGGCTTCGCCCGGTTTTTGTGCGAACTGCTGGAAGAAACCGGGGCGCGGCAGGCCGCGGTCGCTTTCGACGAATCGTTGACCAGTTCGTTTCGCAACGAAATCTACCCGGCCTACAAGGCCAATCGAGAACCGGCGCCCGAGCAGCTCCAGCGCCAGTTTGCCTGGTGCAAGGACCTGACCCGGCACCTGGGCCTGCCAGTCTACTCCGACGCGCGCTTCGAGGCCGACGATCTGATCGCAAGCCTGGCCCGGCACTGTCGCGGCCAACGCCTGGCCTTTTGCGTGGTCAGCGGCGACAAGGACCTGGCTCAGCTGGTCGGCACACAGGACTCATGGTGGGACTTTGCCCGCCGTCGCCGTCTGGACGCCGCCGGCGTGCTGGCCCACTTCGGCGTGCGACCTGACCAGATCGCCGATTTTCTCGCCCTGACCGGAGACGCTGTCGACAACATTCCCGGCGTACCCGGCGTGGGCCCGAAAACCGCCGCTGCCCTGCTCGGCCACTTCGGGAGTCTGGACAGCGTGTATGAGCGACTGGAAGAAATCCCGCACTTGAGTCTGCGCGGGGCCAGAACCTTGCCGGCCAAACTCAAGAAAAACGAGGCGGCGGCGCGCCTTGCCCGCCGCCTGACCGGGCTGGACCCGGACGTCGCGGGCGTTCATGCCGACCCGAACGTGGGTCGGTCCAGCGGCGACGGAGACGCCCTGGACGCCTTGCTGGACGGACTTGGATTCGGCGCGCCTTTGCGCAAACGCCTGCAGCGCCAGCGCACGTCAAACTTCGAGGGGCTGTGAAGTCGCCGCCCTTAGCGGCCCCGCATCTGCTCCATGGCTTCCTGACCCACCACCATGATTTCGGTCGCGTCAACGTCGGTCTTGAGCAGGCTGACCTGGGGCAGTGATTCCTCTCGAGCCTGGCCGCGCCCGTCGACATGGCGCCAGTGACTGCCGGAGAACAGGTATAACTCGCTGCCGTCCATCACGCCGAACGTCGGGGTATCGAACTGTTCGAGCCCGGCCAGCACCGGCGCGACGGCCGTCACACCCAGACCATCCTCGCCGAGCTGCAGCCGGAGCACGCGCTGCGGGCTGATCCCGTTCTGGATTGCGACCAGGTGCTGCTCCCACCAGTACAAGCCGTCGATACCACCTTCGTTCAGGGTTTCGGGGACCGCCAGCTTCCAGGCCTGATTCGACCCGTCGGTGGCGAGGACGAAAATCCCCTGTTCGTAATCAGCCAGGTAAAGCAGGCGCTCGTCCGCCGACAGCGCCAGGCCCCGCAGGCTGGAGAAATTGGCATTGGAGAAAAACGGCTGGAGTTGCTGCGAGCCGGCCTCCAATCGAAAAACAACCGGATTGAGCGTATCGGCGGCAAAGACCGTACCGTCATCGGCCAGTGCAAGCGAACCGAGAAGGTGGCGGGCATCGCCGGCCGGCACGGGATAACTGGCCTCAAGCTCACCTGAACCCAGGTCCAGACGCAGCAGCGCAGACTGGACCGTCGCCTCCTCGTCGAAGCCGGCGAACTGGCTGGTCATGCCGGTCGCGACCCACAGATGGTCGCGATCGGCGTCAACGGCCAGGTCGAACACGGCCATCAGTCCCTCGACGTCGTCCGGCTGGGCAAAGTCTTCCCAATCGTCGTCGCCGGAGCGAACGAGAATGCGCCCATCGCGAACATTGCCGGCGAAAACGCGCCCGGTAGCGCTGTCCAGCGCCAAGGCCTCGGGCATCGCGAAATCTTCAGGCAGGGCGGTCACTTCGGAATATCGGCCGAATGGCTGTCGCGCCTCGGACATCAGATTGGCCAGGTGCTCGTAGAGTCGATGCTGGCGCATCGGTTCGAGCTCGTCGAAGCGGCTCCAGTCTTCGGCCAGGCCCTGTTGCTGCATCATCAACATCGTGTTGAAGGCCTTGCTCAGCTGGTTCTGGCGGGCGTAGCCGAGGACCAGATGGGTCATGAAATCCTGGTTGTAGGGGCGCAGATCATGGAGACGTTCGGTGGCCGTCACCCAGTCATCCAGGCGGTCTTCGTTGAACGCGCGGGCAGCCTGGTCGAACCAGTAGGCCAGGCGCGCTCCCGGCGGCGCATCATCCGGGACCGGCTGGGCGGTCAGCGCGGCCGGCAACAGCAAGGCAGCGCCCAGACACAACAGCAGCGAGATCTTTGTCAGTTGACTTTTTTGCATCAAACGAGGGTCCTATACTATTGACAGTTGTTCTCCAGACCCTGCTGGGACTGGCTTGCCCATGAATCGTTCCATGCCACGAAGCAGCCCGGACAGCCCATGACCCGAAAGACCGATCAGACCTTGTACCAGGGCCGCTACCTGACGCTGCTGGAACGCGACGGTTGGGAGTTCATCGAGCGCCGTCACGGCGTTGCCGTACTGATCGCCTGGACGCCGGATCGGGAGCTTTTGCTGGTCGAGCAGTATCGCATACCCATTGGTCGGCGAACCATTGAACTGCCCGCCGGGCTGGTCGGAGACGAGCCGGGGCGCGGCACCGAAGACCTGCTCGAGGCTGCCGGGCGCGAATTGACCGAGGAAACCGGCTGGCGCGCCGGCCAGCTGACCGAGCTGATGAATTGTCCGACCTCGGCCGGCCTGAGCAGCGAGACGGTGACCTTCGTGCTGGCCCGGGATCTCGAGCAAGTGGCGGCCGGCGGCGGCGACGACAGCGAAGACATCGTTGTTCACCGCATCCCGGGCGTAGCGGTCAAGGCGTGGCTGAACGACCGCTACCGGGCCGGGATGGCCATCGATCCGAAGATTTACGCGGCCTTGTTCTGGTCAGACAGCACCGAGGCGCCCGACCATCGAGCCGACGGCAAGACCCACGGCGAGTAGGGCGGAAACCAGGATCATCAGCCAGGTCAGCAAGGTGCCGACAAAGCGCCCTTTCGAAGTCCCCGCCGAGCGACTCAGTCCTGCTGCATGCAGGATGCGACCAACGACGAGCATTGCCCCCAGACCGTGCACGACGAGCGCGGGAAGCAGGCCGGAGATCTCGAGCACCAGCAACAACAGCAGGCCAAGCGGGGCGTATTCGCAGAAATTGGCGTGCGCCCGAACGACCCGCTCCAGGGCCGGATGGCCACCGGTTCCCAGCCCGATCTGATGACGGCGGCGCAGGGCCACGACCTGAAACGAAAGGTAAAGCAGCAGCAGGCCGGACAGGCCGGCATACAACAGCGTGATCGAATAGGTCATGACCATCCTCCGCGGGCGCAATGCTCAGCAATCGAACGGAGTATACGGGCAGTGATAGACTGCCGACGAGTTTTCAACCCAAGTCAGCACATGACCAGACTGCTTGCCCTACTCATCCTGACCACCATGACCCTGCCAGCCCTGTCCGAAAACCCGGTCGCCATCGCCATCCACGGCGGCGCCGGAACCATAGAGCGTGGCAACCTGAGCGAGGCGCAGGAGACTGCCATCCGCAGCGCCCTGACCGAGGCTGCCCAGGCCGGCCACCGCATTCTCAGCGAAGGCGGAACCAGTCTCGATGCCGTGGTCGCCGCGATCGTCATCCTGGAAGATGCCCCGGAGTTCAATGCCGGGCGCGGGGCCGTGCTGACCCACGAAGGCACCGTCGAGCTGGACGCCTCGATCATGGACGGCGCCAGCCTGGCTGCCGGCGCGGTCGCCGGTGTCAGCGGCATACGCCACCCCATCGAGGCCGCGCGCCGGGTCATGACCGACTCGCCGCACGTCCTGCTGGCCGGTCCCGGGGCCAATCAATTCGCCAGGAGTCAGGGTCTGGAGTTCATGGACGAGGACTGGTTCATCACGGAATTTCGGGCCGAGCAATTGCGCGCGGTGCAGGCCCGGCAGGACGCCTCCATGCAGTTGTCCGAGGACTGGTTTTCCACTGTCGGGGCTGTCGCGGTGGACCGCCACGGCAACCTGGCAGCGGCCACGTCGACCGGCGGCATGACCAACAAGCGCTGGGGGCGGGTCGGTGATTCCCCGATCATCGGCGCCGGCACGTATGCCGACAACCGGGCCTGCGCGGTCAGCGCAACCGGCCACGGCGAGTTCTTCATCCGGCATGCGGTTGCCTACGACATCTGTGCGCGCGTGCGCTATACCGAAGCCAGCCTGGCCGATGCGGCCCATACCGTGGTCAACCAGGTGCTCACCGAGGCCGGCGGCGACGGCGGGGTCATCGCCGTCGATCCGTCCGGCCACATCAGCATGCCGTTCAACACCCAGGGCATGTACCGGGCCTCCATTGACGCCCAGGGTCAGCTTGATGTTGCCATCTACGCCGACGACTGAGGGTACCGATGCTGACCGACTCGCAGCGCTTTTCCTGCCCCTGGTGCGGTGAGCCGAACTGGGTCGAGCTGGAACCCGGCGACCTGGGCCAGACCGTCATCCAGGACTGTGCCGTGTGTTGTCGAGCCATCGAGATCGTTTTGCCCGACGACCCCGACCAGCCGGCCCGGATTCTGGCCGATCAGGACTGATCGCGCGAGGCCTCACGAGCGGATCGGCAAAGAGCTGTTTTGACGTTTGGCGAAGGGGCTGCTCAAGGCCGGGTCAGGCCCAGATTTCGGCACAGGGCCAGCGCGGGGGCGGCCCGGTTGAGGGTGTAAATGTGCAGCCCGGGCGCCCCGCGTTCGAGCAGACGGGCGCACAGGGCGGTCACGACTTCTTCGCCGAAGGCGCGCAGCGAGGCGCTGTCGCCGGCACGATCCCAGGCGGCCAGGCGCTTGTCGATCCAGGCCGGGATCTCGGCGCCGCACATGTCAGAAAAACGCTTGAGCCCGCGATAATTGGTGATCGGCATGATCCCCGGCACGATGGGCACCTCCACCCCCATGGCCCGTGCTTCGTCGACGAACCGGAGATAGCACTCGGCGTTGAAGAAATACTGGGTCACGGCGCCGTCGGCGCCGGCGGCGACCTTGGCCCCGAAGTGGCGCAGATCCGATTGCGGAGACTCGGACTCCGGATGGTGCTCGGGATAACAGGCCACTTCGATATGGAAGCGTTGACCCCAGTGGCGGCGGATGTGGCCGACCAGATCGGAGGCATGGTCAAACACCCCGCCCCGGCTTCCCGAGGGCCGATCACCGCGCAGGACCACGAGCCTGGAAATGGAGGCCTTTGCGTACGTGGCGAGCAGCGAATCGATGCTTTCAAGATCTTCCGACATGCACGAAATGTGAGGGGCGACGGGAACCTCACCCTGGTCGGCGATCTCGAGCACGGTCGCCACGGTTCGCGAACGGGTCGAACCGCCGGCGCCAAACGTGACCGATACGTACTCCGGCCGCAAAGGCAGCAGGCGCGCCTGCGTCTTGTGCAGAATGTCGGCCTGGGCCTGGTCCTTGGGAGGAAAAAACTCGAAGCTCAGCTGCATTGTTCGCTCTCGACAATCCGCCCTCCCCGCCCGACAGAAGGTCGGACGGGGAGGGCCTCAAAGCCCGAATCGGCAATCAGTAGCGGTAGTGGTCCGGCTTGTACGGCCCTTCCACCGGCACCCCGATGTAGTCGGCCTGCCTGGGTGAAAGCTCGGTCAGGCGGGCACCGACCTTGGCCAGGTGCAGCCTGGCCACGCGCTCGTCCAGATGCTTGGGCAGTACGTAGACCTCGTTGTCGTAGCGGTCGCCGTTTTTCCACAGCTCGATCTGGGCCAGGGTCTGGTTGGTGAACGAGTTCGACATGACGAAGCTCGGATGGCCGGTCGCACAGCCCAGGTTGACCAGGCGGCCGCGGGCGAGCAGGATGATGCGCTTGCCGTCGGGAAAGATCACGTGGTCGACCTGGGGCTTGATCTCTTCCCACTCGTATTGTTCAAGACCGGCCACGTCGATCTCGTTGTCGAAGTGCCCGATGTTGCAAACAATGGCCTGGTCCTTGGCCCGCAGCATGTGCTCGTGGCGAATCACGTTGTAGTTGCCGGTGGCCGTGACCAGGATATCGGCCGCCTCGATGATCCCGGGGTCGTCGATGTTGACCACCTTGAATCCTTCCATGGCCGCCTGCAGGGCACAGATCGGATCGACTTCGGTCACCCAGACGTTGGCCGACAGGGCGCGCAGGGACTGGGCGGAACCCTTGCCGACATCACCGTAGCCGCACACGATGGCGGTCTTGCCGGCAATCATCACGTCGGTGGCCCGCTTGATGGCGTCGACCAGCGACTCGCGGCAGCCGTACAGGTTGTCGAACTTGCTCTTGGTGACCGAGTCATTGACGTTGATCGCGGGAAACTTGAGCATGCCTGCTTTTTGCATGCGATACAGGCGCAGCACGCCGGTGGTGGTTTCCTCGGTCACGCCCTGGATGTTTTCCAGCGCTTCGCTGTACCAGCCCTTGTTGATTTCCAGGCGCTTGCGAATGGCGGCAAACAGGGCCTCTTCTTCTTCGCTGCCCGGATTGTCCAGAATCGACGGATCGGCCTCAGCGCGCGCGCCCAGGTCCAGCAGCAGGCTCGCGTCGCCGCCGTCGTCGAGGATCATGTTGGCCGTTCCGCCGTCGGGCCACTGGAAGATGCGATGGGTGAATTCCCAGTATTCGGTCAAGGATTCGCCCTTGAAGGCGAAGACCGGAACGCCGCTTTCGGCGATGGCGGCAGCGGCGTGGTCCTGGGTCGAGTAGATGTTGCACGAGGCCCAGCGTACTTCCGCGCCCAGTTCGATCAGGGTCTCGATCAGAACCGCGGTCTGGATGGTCATGTGCAGGCTGCCGGCGATGCGCGCACCCTTCAAGGGCTTGTCGGCAGCGTATTCGGCACGCGTCTGCATCAGACCGGGCATCTCCGTTTCGGCGATCGCGATTTCCTGACGGCCGAAGCGGGCCAGGTTCAGATCGGCGACGCAGAAATCCTGGTCGGTTGGGGCGATACCGTCATCGAAAAGTACGCTTTTTCGGGTTGTTTCGGCTTTGGCGTTCATGCTTGTAGTCCTTGAAGATTGGGTTTGCTGGTCGCGGCGATCGGCCGTCGACCAGAGGAAGTCGGCGGGGAAATGCTTACAGCCCGGCAGCGGCGCGCAGTGCCTCGGCGCGATCGGTACGCTCCCAGCTGAAAGCGGTGAAACGGTCTTCGACCAGTTGACCATCCGGACCCGTGACCTGGCAGGTGGTATCGACCGGCGGACGACCAAAATGCCCCAGTGAAGCGGTTTGCCGGAACATCGGGTGGAGCAGGTCCAGCATTTTCAGAATGCCGTACGGACGCAGGTCGAAATGCTCGCGCACCAGCTCCTCGATCCGCTCTTCCGGTAGCCGACCCGTACCGAAGGTGGTCACGGAGATCGAGGTCGGCTCGGCCACGCCGATGGCGTAGCTGACCTGCAGCTCGCACTTGTCGGCCAGGCCGGCCGCGACGATGTTCTTGGCCACGTAGCGGGCGGCGTAGGTCGCCGAGCGGTCGACCTTGGACGGATCCTTGCCGGAAAAGGCGCCGCCGCCGTGGCGGGCCATGCCGCCGTAGGTATCGACGATGATCTTGCGCCCGGTCAGACCGGCGTCGCCGACCGGGCCGCCGATCACGAACTTGCCCGTCGGGTTGATGTGATACAGGGTGTGGGCATGCAGCCAGTCGGCCGGCAGCACCGGCTGGATGATGTGTTCCATCACGCCCCGCCGCAATTCCTCCAGCTCGATGTCCTCGTCGTGCTGGGTCGACAGCACGACGGCATCGATGGCCACCGGCTTGCCGTCCACGTAGCGCAGCGTCACCTGGCTTTTGGCATCGGGGCGCAGCCACGGCAGCGGCGAGCCGGCCTGTTTGCGCACCCGGGTCTGCTGCTCGACCAGCCGATGGGCGAAATGGATCGGCGCCGGCATCAGTTGTTCGGTCTCGTTGGACGCATAGCCGAACATCAGGCCCTGGTCGCCGGCGCCCTGGTTTTCCGGAACCCCGCGGTCAACGCCCTGGGCAATGTCGGGCGACTGCTTGCCGATCATGTTGATGACCGAACAGGTCTTGCCGTCGAAACCGACCCGTGAAGAGTCGTAGCCGACCTCGACCACCACCTCGCGGATCAGTTCTTCCAGGTCGACCCAGGCCGACGTCGTGATTTCGCCGCCGACGATCACCGCGCCGGTCTTGATGAAGGTCTCGCAGGCTACGCGGGCGTGCGGATCCTGGGTCAGAACACTGTCGAGGACCGCGTCGGAAATCTGGTCGGCCAGCTTGTCGGGATGCCCTTCGGAGACCGACTCCGAGGTGAACAGGTAACCAGTCATGATGAATATATCTCTTGATCAGGATAGAAAGATATGGATTGTAGCGCAGGCGTTGGAAAGATGCATGCCGAACCTTCACCTGGGCGGCGGCGGCGGGAGCCGCTCCGACCGCGCCCGGACGGGGCGCTATGATGGGCCAGTTCGGCAGGGTTGCCGGAATTTGCGAGCACGGATGTCCGACTACGCCTTCGAAACCTTCATCGCACTGCTGTTTCATGCCGTTCTCGCCCCGGCCACGGCCGTGCATGCCCTGCTCTACAAGCGCGACCCGCGGGCAGCGTTCGGCTGGATTGCCGTGTGCATTCTGTTTCCGCTGGCCGGGCCGCTGATCTACCTGTTCTTCGGGCTCAACCGGGCGCGCGGCCGTGCCCAGCGCCTGGGCCTGGCCGACTTTCGCATCGGCTACGAGCGCGGTTCGACCATCGAACAAAGCGCTCCGCTGCCCGACACCATCCGCAACCCGTACCGCGAACTGGCCCGGATCGGCCAGGCCCTGAGCCGCCACCCCCTGGTGTACGGCAACCGGGTCGACACCCTGATCAACGGCGAGCGGGCTTACCCGGCCATGCTCGAAGCCATTGCCTCGGCCCGGCACCATATCTGCCTGACCACTTATATCCTCGACAACGACGAGACCGGGAGCGCCTTTCGCGAGGAGCTCGGCCGGGCAGCCCGGCGCGGCGTCGATGTCCGGGTGCTGATCGATGGCATCGGCGACTTTTATTCCTGGCCGCGCAGTTCCGCGATGCTGCGACGGGTCGGCATCCGTGTCGCCCGTTTCCTGCCGCCGCGCCTGTTCCCGCCGACCCTGGCGATCAACATGCGCAACCACCACAAGATCCTGGTGGTCGATGACCGCGTCGGCTTTACCGGCGGCATGAATCTCGGCGATCGCCACCTGGTCGGCAAGGCCGGCAATCGCCGGCCCACGGCCGATCTCCACTTTGTCCTGCAAGGCCCGGTCGTGGCCCAGCTGCGCTCGGAGTTCGAGCGCACCTGGCGCTTCACGACCGGCCATGAAGACCAGCCGCCATTCCAGGACCACGCCGAACCGGGGGAGCTGACCTGCCGGACGATCACCGACGGACCCGACGAGGATCTCGACCGACTGACCATGCTGTTGACCGCCGCGCTGGCCGAGGCCCGACAGTCGGTCCGAATCATGACCCCGTACTTTCTTCCCCCGCGTGAGCTGATCGGGGCCATCCAGGCGGCCGCCGTGCGCGGCGTCGAGGTCCTTCTGGTGTTGCCGGAAAAAAACAACCTGCCCTACATTCACTGGGCAACCCGCAACATGCTCTGGGAAATCCTTCATCGGGGCGTGCGCGTGTGCTACCAGCCCCCGCCATTCAACCATGCCAAGCTGTTCATCATCGACGGCTATTACACGCTGATCGGCAGCACCAACTGGGATCCCCGCAGCCTGCGCCTGAATTTCGAGCTCCAGGTCGAGGTCTACGGAGCCGATTTCGCCGAACCACTGATTCGCTACATCGACGAGGCCGCCGGGCGCGGCCGCAGGGTGACCCTTGAAGAGGTGGATGGAAGACCCTTGCCCGAACGCCTGCGCGACTCGCTGTGCTGGCTGTTCTCACCCTACCTCTAGCGCTACAAGCCCTCCAGGACGCGTACTCCATCATGGCCGACACCCGCTTCGTTCGCCCTTATGCAGCTCTTCAACGGCATCGTGCAGAAATGCAGGGCGCGCTGCGCGCGCGGCGCCGGCGAATCCTGCTGGCCGTAGCCGGCGGCGTAAGCGCCAGCCTGCTGGCCTGGTGGGTGATGCCGCCGCTGGCCTTCCCGATCGCCGGGATCGCCGCCCTGGTTCTGTTTTTTTCCAGCATCACGGGGGCAAGCTCGGTCCCTGCTGATCAGATGACCGGCGCGGAAGGGGAGTACCGGGTGCTGCAGGAACTCAGCAAGCTGCCCGACGATCATGTCCTGTTCAACCAGGTCTACGTGCCGGATGCCAGACTGCCCAACGGTCGCCGTGAGCTGGATTTCGTCGTCGTCGGCCCGTCCGGCGTTCACGTCATCGAAGTCAAGAACGCGCGCGGCCTGATCTACGTCCGTCCGGACCAGCGCCAGTGGCCCCTGGCCCACAAGGCTGGCTGCGGCGGGCGGCCGGGCTGGAACGCGATCGACAACCCGATCGGCCAGGTCAGGGCCCAGGTCGATGCCCTGGATCGGTGGCTGTTGCAGCATGGCCGGGTGGCTCCCATCCAGCCGCTGATCTGCTTTGCCCGCCCCGAGGTCGCCCTGCAGGACCGGGACCAGGCCGACGTACCCATCCTGACCACCGGAGAACTGGTCGATCACATTCGCCAATGCCCGGACCAAGCCCCTGGTGCCGTTGGCCGGGGGGTTGTGGAGTTACTCTCTCGGCACCTGCCCCAGCCCGCGCCGGCCACGGCATGACAGCTGATCGGAAGCCGGTTCACACGGCGGCCATGCCGAATCTGGAAAACTTTTTCTAGGTCTTGGTACACTCTCAACCGCCATGCGTGAAGCCTTTTTCCTGACCTGCTGGCTGGTCCTGTTGTGGCTGGCGATATCCGGCGTCTACAAGCCGGTCATCCTGCTGTTGGGAATCGCCAGCGTGATGCTTGTGCTCTGGCTGTCGCTGCGCATGAAAGTGGTCGGCGAGGAACACGCCCCGGCGATCTTCGGCTGGCGGTTGCCGGTGTTCTGGGTCTGGACCCTGGTCGAGATCGTGCGCTCGAACCTTCATGTCGCCCGACTGACTTTCAGCCCGGAAAAGATCAGCCCACGCATCGTGACCACGGACGTGCCCTTCAGAACATCCGTGGCCAAGGTGGTGTATGGAAACACCTGCACACTGACACCCGGGACGGTCACCCTGATGCTGACCCGGGACAAACTGGTCGCCCACGCCCTGGATCAAACCTCCAGCGAAACGCTGACAAGCGGTCGCCTGGCCAGGAAAGTCCTGTGGCTGGAAGGCTCGCCGGAGCCCGAAAAATGACCCCGGTACTGGTGTTGACCACCATGGCCGTGTTCACGACCATGGCGCTGGCGCTGGCCCGGGCGCTCAAGGGGCCCACGATTTATGACCGTATCGTCGCGGTCAACGTGTTCGGCACCAAGACCGTTCTGGTCGTCGCCCTGATCACCTACCTCACCGGCCACGCCGATCTGATCGATGTGGCCCTGGTCTATGCGCTGATCAATTTCATCGCCATCGTGACCGTACTGAAGCTGGTCAAGACGCGCGACCTGGCCAGTTCGGATGCCGGAGAAGGCAGCGATGCTTGAGTGGGCGATCAACCTGGCCTCCTGGTTTCTCCTTCTGACCGGGGGCGTGTTCGGCGTGATCGGCGGAATCGGCCTGATCCGCTTCCCCGACTTCTATTCGCGCCTGCACGGCGCCGGCGTGACCGACACCCTGTGCGCCATCTGCATCGTCTTCGGGCTGGCCCTGCAATCGGGGATCAGCTTGCTGACCCTCAAGCTGATGCTCATCTTGTTGTTCCTGCTGTTCACCGCCCCGACCGCCACCCACGCGCTGGCGCGCGCCGCCATGGTCGACGAAGTCGAGCCGCTCCTCGATGAACAGTCCGAGTCGCTGGCCAAACACCGGGGAGAGCGGTCATCGAGTATCTGATCGACATTTCCCTGCTCGTCTTTTTGGTGATCGTGGCCGTCACCATCGTGCGCGTGCGTGACCTGTTCGCCGCCGGCATGATGTTCGCGATCTATTCGCTGCTCTCGGCAGGTCTTTTCACCGTGCTCGGCGCGGGCGATGTCGCCCTGACCGAAGCGGCTGTCGGCGCCGGCATCAGCACCATTCTGGTCCTGGCGGTGCTGACCCTGGCCCGACGCTATGAACATCCGACCGGCGGCCACAACTGGCTGGCCCTGGCCGTGGTCCTGGCGACCGGCGCGATTCTGATCCATGCCACCCTGGATCTGCCGGAGTTCGGCGCCGCCGACAACCCGGCCCAGGTGCACGTCGGGCCGTTCTACACCGAAAACAGCTACTCCGACATGGGCATCCCCAACATGGTTGCGGCCGTGCTGGCCAGCTACCGCTCGATCGACACCATGGGCGAGGCGTTCGTGATCTTTGCCGCGGCCCTGGGGGTGTTCGCGCTGCTGTCGGTGCGCCCGACCCGGGACATGCCCGGGGTCAGAAAGCGACGCCCGCCGCGCCGACCCGGAAAAAGCCCGGAGGGCAAGAGGCCATGATCGACAACGGCATCCTGCGGGTGATTTCCCGGTTTCTGATTCCGTTCATCCTGCTGGTCGGGCTCTACATTCAGTTCCACGGCGAATATTCCCCGGGCGGCGGTTTCCAGGCCGGTGTGGTCTTTGCCGCCGGCTGGATCCTGTACGTCCTGATCTACGGGCTCGAGCGCGGCCTGAACGTCATTTCGCTCAACGCCATGTACGTGCTTTCCGCGGTCGGGGTCCTGCTGTATGCGTTCACCGGCCTGGCCGGGGTGCTGCTCGGCGGCAAGTACCTGGACTTCACCCCGTTTTCGGCCAACCCGCACACCGCCCAGCAAACCGGCATCATCATCGTGGAATTCGGCGTCGGCCTGACCGTCGCAACGGTCGCCATGCTGTTGTTCACGATGTTCGCGCGTCGCCGCGGCGAGTGGCTGGAAGCGCTGGAAGAAGAAGACGAGGGCTCCGAATGACCGTCCTGGGGTTTTTCAACTACTGGGTCGTGGTCATCCTGATGATGATCGGCTTTTACTGCGTGATCGCGCGCGGCAACATGGTCAAGAAAATCATGGGCCTGAACCTGTTCCAGACCTCGGTTTTCATTCTGTTCGTTTCGGCCGGCAAGATCGTCGGCGGGGCAACACCAATTGTGCGCGAGGGCGTCGAGGTGTATTCCAACCCGCTGCCGCACGTGATCGTGCTGACCGCCATCGTTGTCGGGGTGGCGATCACCGCCGTGGGCCTGGCCCTGACCGTGCGCATACAGGAAGCCTACGGAACCATCGAGGACGACCACCTGGGGGACGACATCGACGATGAAGAAGACTGACGAGGCGGCGCCATGACGCTGCTCGAGTTCATGCCCTTCATCGTACTGATTCCCCTGATCGCCTCGGGAATCGTCGCGCTGCTGCCGGGCCGAAACCTGCCCTGGCTGGTGACCCTGCTGGCGGCAACCGCCAGTGCCGTGATCGCCGCCGTGGTCTTGCCGGCCGCGATCAGCGAACCTGCGCTGTCCTACCCCTTCGGCAACTGGCCGCCGCCTTTCGGCATCGAGTACCGGGTCGACGCCGCCAACGCCTTCGTCGCGCTGCTGGTGTCGGGCATGGCCGCGATTACCCTGTTGTGGGCCCCGAAAAGCGTGGCCTCCGAAATTCACGGCCGTCTCGGCACCTTCTACGCCCTGTTCCTGCTCGCCCTGGCCGGATTGCTGGGCATCACCCTGACCGGTGATGCCTTCAACGTCTTCGTATTCCTGGAAATCTCGTCGCTGGCGACCTACACCCTGATCGCCTACGGCAAGGATCGACGCGCGCTGCTGGCGGCATTCCGCTACCTGATCATGGGCACGGTCGGCGCGACCTTCCTGCTGATCGGGATCGCCTTTTTGTACATGGTCACCGGCACGCTGAACATGGCCGACCTGGCCGAACGCCTGCCGGAGTTGCGCGACAACAACGCCGTACGCGCGGCCCTGGCCTTCATCATTGTCGGCATGGGCCTGAAACTGGCCCTGCTGCCGCTGCACCTGTGGCTGCCGAACGCGTATGCCTACGCACCGAACTTCGTCACCGTGTTTCTTGCCGGCACGGCGACCAAGGTGGCGCTGTACGTCATGTTGCGCTTCATTTTCACCGTATTCAGCCCCGACTACAGCTTCGTCGTCCTGCCCCTGTCGACCGTGCTGATGGTGCTCGCCGTGGCCGGCATGTTCGCCGGTTCCTGGGTGGCGATGTTCCAGATCCATCTGAAGCGCATGCTGGCCTATTCGTCGATCGCCCAGGTCGGCTACATGGTGCTGGGCGTATCGCTGGCCACGGCGACCGGCCTGACGGCCGCATTCCTGCACTTGTTCAATCATGCCTTGATCAAGACCGCCCTGTTCATGGCCATCGGCTGCGTGATGTACCGGACCGGGTCGGCCAAGCTCGATGACCTGCGCGGTCTCGGCCGGCAGATGCCGTGGACGCTGACCGCTTTCGCCCTGGCCGGACTGTCCATCATCGGCGTGCCGACCACGGCCGGCTTCATCAGCAAGTGGTACCTGGTTCTGGCCTCGATCGAGGCCGGCGCATGGTGGCTGGTCGTCCTGGTCCTGATCACCTCGCTGATGGCGGTTTACTACATCTGGCGGGTGATCGAGGCGGCCTGGTTCTCCGAGCGGCCGGCCGGGGCCGCACCAGTGCCCGAGGCGCCGCTGGCTTTGCTCGTCCCGACCTGGCTGGTGGTTGCCCTCAATTTCTACTTCGGGCTCGATACCCGCTTGACTGTCGGCGCGTCGATGGCCGCCGCCGACGCTCTGCTCGGTTCGGGAGCCGGACTGCCATGACCTGGCTGCCGCAGTTGTCCCCGTTTACGATCGTGCTGATCCCCATGGTCGGCGCGCTGGCGATCGCTCTCACGGCCGGATCGACCCGCGCCGGTTTCGCCATCAGCTGGCTGACTTCGGCCGCCTTCCTGGTCAGCGTCTGGGGGCTGGCCGGCCCGGTAGTGTCCGGCGAGGTCGTCGAGCAGGCCGTGTGGGAACTTCTGCCGGGGATGGCGATTGCTTTCTCGATCGAGCCCCTGGGCATGCTGTTCGCCCTGCTGGCCGCCACATTGTGGATTCTGGCCACACCGTATGCCATCGGTTACATGACCCACGGCGGTTATTCCAGCCTGGCCCGTTTTTTCGCCTGCTACGCCATTGCCCTGGGTGCAGCCGCCGGCATCGCGTTTGCCGACAACCTGCTGACGATGTTCGTTTTCTACGAGATTCTGTCGGTCTCGACCTACCCACTGGTCGCCCACGACGGCACCGGCAAGGCCAAGCGCGGGGCGCGCACTTACCTGGCCTTGCTGCTGTTGACCAGCATCGGGTTCTGGCTGCCGGCGATGATCTGGACCTGGGCGGCCACGGGCAGCATGACCTTCACCAGCGGCGGCATCATGGCCGGACAGGTCGATCCCGCGGTCGGCGCGATTCTCCTGATTCTGTTCATGTTCGGCACCGGCAAGGCAGCACTGATGCCGTTCCATCGCTGGCTGCCCGCGGCCATGGTCGCACCGACCCCGGTGTCTGCGCTCCTGCACGCGGTCGCCGTGGTCAAGGCCGGCGTATTCGTCGTTCTGAAGCTGGCGATCTACATCTTTGGCCTGGACTACCTCAAGACGTTGTGGTCGACCGACTTCGTCCTGTACGTGGCCACCTTCACCATGCTGGTGGCTTCATTGATCGCCATGCACCAGGACAACCTCAAGGCGCGGCTGGCCTACTCGACCGTCAGCCAGTTGTCCTACATCGTGATCGGAGCCATGCTGGCCACTCAGCTGGCCGCAATCGGCGGCGGCATGCACATGCTCATGCACGGCTTCGGCAAGATCACCCTGTTCTTCTGCGCCGGGGCGATCTACCTGGCCAGCAAGAAGACCCGGGTCTCCGAACTCGACGGCCTGGGCCGCAGGATGCCGATCACCATGGCCGCGTTCTTCATCGGTGCGATGTGCGTGATCGGTCTGCCGCCCACCGGCGGCCTGTGGAGCAAGTGGCACCTGGTCAGCGGCGCGTACGACTCCGGCTACGCCCTGGTCCTGGCGGCCTATCTGCTCAGCACGCTGCTCAATATCGCCTACCTGCTGCCGCCGGTATTGCGCGCGTTCCTCAAACCACTGCCGGCCGGCGAAAGCGCCGGCATCAAGGAGGCGCCCTGGCTGTGCGTCATCCCGTTGAGCCTGACTGCTCTCGGGACCCTGGTGCTGTTTTTTCTTGCCCAGAGTGGTTTTGAGCTGATGGCCGGGATCTTCAGCGGAGTGAACGGATGAACCTCGGAGACTTGCTGGAAAAACTCGTGCGCCGGGGGCGGCTGCTCAGCCTGATCACCCTGGCACTCATGGCCTGCCTGGTCCTGGCCGACATCATCATCCCGCCCGACTACGTTCGCTTCCCCTGGGACGGCATCGGCGGTTTCGCCGCTTTGCTGGGCTTTGCCGGCTGCGCGTTCTTCATTGCCGTGGCCAAGGGCCTGGGCGTGCTGCTGGTCTACAAACCGGAAGACTATTACGGCGAAGAGCACGAACACGACCCCCCTTCGGCAGACCGGAGAGAGCATGATTGACTGGCTGCATCCATCGCTGGTCCTGATCCTCGGTGCGGCTGTGCTGCCGCTGCTCCCGACCGGACTGCGCAAGGCCTGGATGGTCCTGGTCCCCGTGACCGGGCTGGCCGTGATCTTCGGTCTCGAACCCGGCGAGTTCGGCCGGGTCGAGTTTCTCGGCATGACCCTGGTCACCGGCCGGGTCGATGAACTCAGCCTGGTGTTTGCCTACGTGTTCGGCATCATTCTGGTCATCGGCATGATCTTCGCCCTGCACGTCAAGGACAATGTCCAGCACGTCGCCGCACTGACCTATGCAGCCTCGGCCCTGGGCGCGGTGCTGGCCGGAGATCTGGTCACCCTGTACGTGTTCTGGGAACTGATGGTGATTACCTCGGTGTGGCTGATCTGGCGCCGCGGTACCGAGGTGTCGTTTGCCTCCGGCATGCGTTACCTGATCGTCCATGCCCTGGGTGGGGTGCTGCTGCTGGCCGGCGTCATCGTCTACTACCAGACCACCGGTTCCATCGCCTTTGACCAGATCGAGCCTGCCTCTGCGGCTTTCTACCTGATCCTCGCCGCCTTCCTGATCAACGCGGCGGTGCCGCCGCTGCATGCCTGGCTGTCGGACGCCTACCCGGAAGCAACCGTGACCGGCGCGGTGTTTCTGAGCGCGCTGACCACCAAGACGGCGGTGTACGTGCTCATGCGCGGCTACGCCGGGGTCGAGTTGCTGATGTGGCTGGGCGTGATCATGACCTGGTACGGGGTTGTCTATGCCGTGCTCGCCAACGATATCCGCCGAATTCTCGCCTATCACATCATCAGTCAGGTCGGCTACATGGTCTGTGCGGTCGGCATGGGCACGACCCTGGCCCTGAACGGCGCATCGGCCCATGCCTTTACCCATATTCTCTACAAGGCCCTGCTGTTCATGGGCGCCGGCGCGGTCATCCACATGACCGGGAAATCGAAACTGACCGATCTGGGCGGGCTGTACCGCTACATGCCCTGGACCTTCCTGCTGTTCATGGTCGGCGCGGTCTCGATCTCCGGACTGCCGCTGTTTTCCGGCTTCGTCAGCAAGACCATCATCATCGAGGCAGCGGCGGTTGAAGGGCGCGGCCTGATCTACCTGATGCTGCTGACCGCCGGTGCCGGCACTTTCCTGAGCATTGGCCTGAAGCTGGCCTGGTTCACCTTCCTCCACCGCGACTCGGGCCTTCGCCCGACAGAAGCGCCGGTCAACATGCTGGTCGCCATGGGGCTGGCCGCCGTCCTGTGCTTCGTGATCGGTATTTTGCCCGGTCCGCTGTATGCCATCCTGCCGGCACCGATCGACTACAACGCCTGGACCATCGGTCACGTGCTCAAGGAGCTGCAGCTGCTGTTGTTCACCGGCCTGGCGTTTTTCCTGCTGCTGGGCTTTGTCGGCGGCAAGAACAAGATCGCCCTGGACGTCGACTGGCTGTACCGCGGCGGCGGACGCACGGCCGCCCTGGCGGTTCGAGATCGCATCAGCGCGACCAATGCGCGCTTCCGGCACAAGGCCATGGACGGCTTGAGCGCGTGGATGGCCCGGATCAAGAAGCGCCACGGCCGCGACGGCAAGCTGGCCCGGACCTGGCCGACCGGCTCGATGGCATTCTGGGTTGCGGTGCTGCTGGCGTCGCTGCTGGTGTTCGGCATTCAGCAGCAGTAGCGGGACGACAGTCTGCCCCGGTGGGGTTGACCGATGGTTTCAGTCGGAATCCCGATCGCTTCGTCGTTCGCGGTGAACGACGCGGTACTCCACATCGATCGGACCCTGGCCTGGAGCTTGCTGACCGCGACCGGCCAGCAGGCGACGGATGCCCAGCACGACGGCACCAATCAGGGCCATGCCCATGGCGATTGCCAGGACAAACAGCCCAAGCATGAAGCTCAGGGCCAGCACCCCGATCCCGACCAGGACCATGCCCGCGCGCGCCAGGGGGCCGGGCGGAGGCTGGTAGAATTGTCGCCATCGTTCATTCATCATCTTGAGAGTCCTGACCCCGTGAGCCAGCATGAGTTCCTGTGTCGTTCCGACGAATTGCCGGAAGGCGAATACCACGAACTCCACTATACCGTAGCAGGTCTGTCGCGCTATCTGGTCGCGACCCGGGTCGACGGTCAGGCCCAGGCCTGGTACAACCGCTGCCCGCACGCCGGACAACCGCTCAATTACGCTCCGGACCAGTTTCTCACCGACGAACACAATCGCCTGATCTGCGCCGCGCACGGCGCGGTGTTCGAACCGCGCTACGGCCGCTGCGTCGCCGGGCCCTGCCCGCGCGCGCTACTGACCCGCTGCCCCGTGGTCGAGGAAGACGGCAGTGTTTTCGCAGCGGATGATTTGTAGGGAACCTCCGAAAAACTCTGCGCGTCTGCGCGGGCGCAAGCTCAGTAGATCAGGTTGACCACCGTCAGCATCACGACCAGAAACAGCACGCTCATCAAGCCGCCGACGCGGATGAAGTCCTTCACCTTGTAGCCGCCCGGCCCCATGATCAGCGCATTGACCGGATGGGTCGGCAAAATGAACGCGTTCGAGGTGGCCAGCCCGACGATCAGCGCGTAGACCGCCGGGTTGCCGCCGGTGACCAGGGCAATGTTGATCGCGATCGGAACCAGCAGCACGGTCGCACCGACGTTGGACATCACCAGGGTGAAAATCGTCGCCAGAACGGCCAGCGCTACCTGGAAGAAGATTTCCGGCACATCGCCCATGGCGTTGAGCACCTGCTCGGCCAGCCAGGCCGCGGTTCCGGTCACCTCCATGGCAAAGCCCAGGGGGATCAGGCTGGCCATCAGAAAGACCGTCGACCAGCTGACCGACTGGTAGGCCTCGTCCATGCTCAGCACCCCGGACAGGATCATGCCGATGGCGCCGGTCAACAAGGCGATCGAGAGCTGAAAATCAGTGAACAGGATCAGGTAGAGCGACAGGGCGAAAAACCCCAGCGCGTGCGGGACTTTCTGCGGACGCTGCTCTTCTTTCGGAATGTCGGTTGCGACGATGAAGTCCTTGTCGCGCGCCACGCTGGCCAGGTCGCGCCAGGTCGAGTGACTGACCAGGCAGTCGCCCACCTGCAGCGGCTGCTCGCGCAGCTGCTCGGTGATGATTTCCTCGCGCCGGTTGACGGCCAGGACCGAGATACCGAAGCGCTGGCGCAGGCGGGCATCACCGATGGTCTGGCCGACCAGGCGCGAGCCCGGCGGGATCACGACCTCGGAGATACCGGCCCGGGTCGGGTTGAACAGGTTGCCGAAGGTGCGCAGGCGCGGCTGCAGGCGCAGATGATTGCGCAGGGCAAACTCGCCGACCTGCTCCCGGGTCCCCATTACCCCCAGCACGGTGCCGACCCAGATCATTTCTTCGGCCGGCGGCGCCAGGCGCGGCTTGTCGGTGTTCTGGATCGCCAGCATCAGGGGCGCACCCTCCAGTTCCTCGGCCTCGGCAATGCGCATGCCGACCAGCGGCGAGTCCACCGTCACCAGCATCTCGTAGACATCGCCGTCGATGCCATAGACCTCGGCAAAGTAGCGCTTGGTGCGACCGGGTGCCGCCGCACGCTTGGCGTCGCTTTTCGGCAGCATCCATTTCCCGACCAGCAAGAAATAGATCAGAGCGGCCAGCAGCAGGGCCAGACCGACCGGTGCCACCGCGAACAGTTCGAACGGCCGCATCGCCTCCGCACCCGGCGGCAAGGAACGGTTGGAAGTCAGGATCAGATCATTGAGCAGAATCAGCGGCGAGGATCCCACCATGGTGATGGTGCCGCCGACAATGGCGCAAAAACCCATTGGCATGAGCAGGCGCGACAGGGGCAGGTCCAGACGCGCGGAGATGCGCGAGACCACGGGCAGGAACAGGGCGGTAGCGCCGGTGTTCTGCATGAACCCGGAAGTCAGGCCGACGGTTGATGAGATCAGGCTGCTGATGCGCGGCTCCGACCGTCCCCCGATCCGGACAATGAAGCCGGCCACCACGTTCATCACGCCGGTCCGGTCGAGGCCGGCACCGAGAATCATCACGGCAATCACCGAGATCACGGCATTGGATGCAAAGCCGTTGAACAGCTGATCGCCGGGCACCAGCCCCAGCAGACCGATCAGAACCATGATGCAGACCGCAGCGATATCCACGCGCACGATCTCGAATACGAACAAAAAGACGGTCAGTCCGAGCAACATGAGGACAAGGACCATGTCGCTGCTTAAGCTGAGTCCGGCTTCCATCGTTTCTGCGCGAGCGTTCCTTTAGGGGTCGGTGGGCCGGAGATCGATAGCCCAATACCTTACCCGATAATTGGCTCAGACGGGCTGCTCGGCCCGGTCGGAATCAGCGCCGGAGAAAGAGCAGATCGAAAATGGCGTGACCGCGGCCCAGTCCGCGCCGCTCGAATCGGGTTCGCGGCCGCCACGACGGACGCTCGACGTAGGGCTGGCCCTGGTTGACGAACACCGTATCCAGCTCACCGATCACCTCCCGCATCCATTCGGCATAGGGCGCCCAGTCGGTCGCCAGGTGCAGCAGCCCGCCCGGACCAATGGCATTGCCCAGACGTTCCACGAAACCGGCTTGTACGATCCGGCGTTTGTGGTGCCTTTTCTTCGGCCACGGATCGGGAAAATACATCCGAACCTGCTCCAGGCTGCCGGGCCGAACCTGCCGATCGAACACCTCGACGGCATCGCGCATCGCGACCCGGACATTGTCCAGGCCGGCATCCTCGATTGCCCGAAGCGCCCGTCCAACGCCCGGCTCATGGACTTCAATACCAAGAAAATTGCGCTGCGGCTCACTGGCAGCCATTGCGACCAGCGCTTCGCCGTTGCCGAAGCCGACCTCCACGACCAGCGGCGCAGGTCCTGGAAACGCTGCGCGCACGTCCGCCCGGCTTTCTTCCACGCCATAGCGGGGCAACAACTCGTCCAGGGCGCGACGCTGCGCCGGCGTCAAGCGGCCGGGCCGACGGACGAAACTGCGGACTCGACGCAGCCCCTGCGGCGATTCGACCGCTGCCATCAGGAAAGCCTGCCATCGCTGAACAACCACTCGAAGATGGCCATGCGCGTATGCACGCCCATCCGGACCTGGTCCAGGATCAGCGACCGGGGGCCATCGGCAACCGCACCGCTGATTTCCATGCCGCGATTGATCGGTCCGGGGTGAAGAACCCGGCAGTCCGGGTCGGCCAGGGCGAGGTGTTGTGGCTGCAGCCCCCACTGCCGGTGATAGCTGGCCGGGTCGGGCCAGGCCTGGCGATCCATGCGCTCATGCTGCACCCGGAGCATCACGATCACGCCAGCGCCCCGCACCGCGCTGTCCAGGGAGTCCGCGCGCACGACTCCCGCCGGCAGCCGATCCGGCAGCATCGAGTCCGGTCCGGCAACGCGCAGTTCGGCCACCCCGCTTCGTCCAAACAGGGCCAGGTCCGAACGCGCCACCCGCGAATGACGGATATCTCCGACGATGGCGACCGTCTGCCCCTTCAGATCGATTCCGGCGTCCATCAGGGTCGCCAGATCCAGCAGCGCCTGGCTTGGGTGGTGGCCGGCACCGTCGCCGGCGTTGAGCAGACTCAGTCCGGCCGGCACCGCCCGGGCGAGCTGATGACAGCGCCCGGTTTCCGGGTGCCGGAGGATGATCGCAGCGACACCCATGGCCGCCAGCGTGGCCGCCGTATCCTCGAGGCTTTCACCCTTGCTCGAGGAGGACCGATCCAGCTCGACATTGACCACCGTCATGCCCAGGCCTCGGGCGGCCAGCTCGAACGAAACCCGGGTGCGCGTACTGGGCTCGAAAAACAGGTTGACTACGGTGGCCGGAACCGAGGCGGGTGCGGCCCCGCGGGCGAGCTCGCAGGCGCGCGCGCTCAACCAGTCCAGGTCACGATCGCTCAGAACATCGAGATCGAGAAAATGGCGCGTACCCGGGTCAGCCATGCGGATGCTCACTCATCCACGATTCCAGGATCAAGGCCGCAGCCATGCTGTCCAGGCGCGCCGCGTCTCGCTTGCGGGCGCGTCCCTGGCTGCGGCGTTCGGCAAACCCGCGGGCTGCGTTTTGCGAACTCATGCGCTCGTCGTGAAAGCAGATTTCGGACCGCGGATCGAGTTCGGCAAGCTGCACTGCGAATTTTCGAACGGCCCGGCTCATGTCGGTCTCGGAGCCGTCGCCGGCCAGCGGCAGACCGACGACGATCCGGCCCGGCTGCCATTGTTCCAGCCGTTGCCTGATCGCGTCGAAGAGCGCGGCGGTCTGGCGGTAGCGGATCGGCTCCAGAGGCTGGGCGGAGCCGGTGAGACGGTGACCGATGGCCAGCCCGACCTTGCGCGTTCCGTAGTCGATGGCCAGCAGTGCGCCGGACTCAGGCATGGCCGCCCGAGGGCTGGAGACGACCCACGTCGATGCCGAGGCGCGCGACTGCACTCGCCCAGCGCTGGTCCACCGGAATCTCGAACACCAGTTCGGAGTCGGCCATGACGTTCAGCCAGGCACTGTCGCGCATTTCATCCTCCAGCTGGCCGGCTCCCCAACCGGCATACCCCAGCGCCACGAGGAATCGCTCCGGGCCGGTCCCGGCAGCGATGTCTTCGAGCACGTCGCGGGAGGTAGTGATCATGATCTCGGGTCCGACCGGCATGCTTGATTCGTAGCGGCGATCCGGGCCATGCAGCACGAAACCGCGCTCGCGATGTACCGGACCCCCATCGAACACGGGCAAGTCAACCATGCGCTCATCAGAACACTCCAGCCCGATCTGCTTCATCAGGTCCTGCAGGGTGAAGTCGGACGGGCGATTGACCGTGATACCGAGCGCACCTTCTTCGTTGTGCTGGCACAACAGGGTCACGCCCCGGCTGAAATTGGGGTCTTCCATGCCCGGCATGGCGATCAGGAATTGTTGTTCAAGGTAGCTCACAGGTTTCATTCTAGCAGCCGGGAGGGGAGCGAACCGCAATCGGGCACCAGATGGACCAGGGCCCGGGTCGGTCAGCCCGCCACGACAGGCCGCTAGCGGCCTGTCTGGCGCAGACCGCTGCTGCTGGAAAACTGCCAGGTTCGCGTGATGGTGAGAACATCCACCTGGTCGGCGACTTCTTCGGGCAAGGGGGCAAACGGCGCCGAGAGCCGGACAATCCGAATCGCCGCCTCGTCGAGGATATCGTGTCCGGACGATCTCAGAACCCGGATGTGGTCGACGCTGCCGTCGGCCAGCAGATCAACACTCAGCACCAGGCCGCCCTCGATATTGCGGCGGCGCGCGGCTTCCGGGTAATTCATGTTGCCGATTCGCTCGACCTTGGCGATCCAGGCGCTCATGTAGCTGGCATAAACGTGCTCGCGGGTACTGGCCGAGATGAACTTGCGTCGCGGCTGCTGGCGAAAATCATCGCCGTCGGTCCGACGATCCGGGCTCAGCCTGGCCATCGCCAGCGACTGCTCCATCAACTCGCGCGTATCGCGCGGCTGGTCTTCAAGCGCCTCGCTGGCGTCGGCCCGGGTCGGCAGCAACTCGGCGGGGTCGGCGAGGCTGACCAGATCCTCCGGAGCCGGCGGCTGGTCCTCGGTCACGGCATCGGGCTGGGGAAGATCCGGTTCGGCTGGCTCGGGCTCCGGCTCGGGCAGCGACAGATCCTCGGGTATGCCTGCCTCCGGGCTCTCACCGCCGCCTGCCTGGGTCACCTGGGCAAGAAAGTCGGCCTGCTCGGGGACCTCATCGGTCGCCCAATCGACCAGGATCACGTCCAGGCTTGGGGTCAAGGCATCGCTGCGACCGGGAAGGAAGTCAAAATGCACCAGGCCGATCACGGCGGCATGCAGCCCGGCGGCCACGGCAATCGCCATGGCCAGTGAATCACCGCTTCCGGCCGCCTGCCAGCCCTGTTTCATGGATCGATTGCGTCGAATAACTGTCCTGCAATATTGAGGCCGAAAAAGGCATCGAGTTCCCGCACGCAGGTGGGACTGGTGACATTGATCTCGGTCAGCCGATCGCCGATCACGTCCAGCCCGGCCAGGAAGATCCCGTTTTCGATCAGGGCCGGCCCCACGGCTTCGGCAATGGCCCGGTCCGATGCGCTCAGCGGGCGACCTTCACCACGCCCGCCGCGCGCCAGGTTGCCGCGAAAATCGCCACTGCCGGGAATTCTCGCCAGCACATACTCCACCGGTTTGCCGGCGATCATGAGGATACGCTTGTCACCGAGTTCGATCTCGGGGAGAAAGGCCTGCACCATGGCCGGTCGGCGCTCGCCGCCGGTCAGCGTCTCGAGCATGCTGTTGAGGTTGGGATCGGTCACCGAGGCCAGAAAGATGCCGCGCCCGCCCATTCCGTCGAGCGGCTTGAGAACCGTCTTGCCTTGCTCGCCGATGAACGCCTTGATCCGGCTGTGACTGGCGCTGACCAGGGTCGGTGGCATCAGGTCGGGGAAACGCGCGGTCGCGAGCTTCTCGTTGAAATCGCGCAGCGCGCGCGGGCGATTGACGACCAGCGCACCAGCGGTCTCGGCCTGGTCGAGCAGATAGGTCGCGTGCAGGTAGTCCGGGTCGACCGGCGGATCCGCCCTCATCATGATCAGGTCGTCGCGGCCGAACTCGAGCGTCACCGCCTGGCCGATTTCGAACCAGCTGCCGGCCTCATCACGTACCTTGAGCGGTCGAACCAGCGCGCCGGCTCGCCCGCGCTCGATGAACAAATCGGTTTCGTTGACATAAAGGAGCCGATATCCGCGCCGCTGACCCTCGAGCAAGAGGGCGAAGGTGGTGTCCTTGACGATATTGATCTGGGCAATATCATCCATGACCATGATCAGATTGCTGCGCATGCACTCATCTCCGCCGGTAAACTGGAAGGGCATTCAGATTTCGTCGCAAAACGTGATCCAATGCACCGAAAGGTCAATATTTCCATGGGGTTCCGGAACACTATTGCACCGGATTGGCAAAATCGTCGGGAATCGACTAACCTACCCACATTGTATAGGGCCGGTAATTGCAGGACAAAGCAGCGCCTTATGATCGAAAACAACGAGAAAACGCAGGTTGCCGGTTCGGGTCTGAGCGGGCTGAAGGTGATGTTGATCGACGACAGTCGCACCATCCGGCGTTCGGCCGAAACCATGCTCAGCCGCGAAGGTTGTGATGTCATCACCGCCAACGACGGCTTTGAGGCACTGGCGCTGATCCATCGACACGAGCCGGATCTGATCCTGGTCGACATCATGATGCCCCGCCTCGACGGCTACCAGACCTGCGCCATCATCAAGAACAATGCGCGCTTTCGCCATGTGCCGGTGATCATGCTGACCAGCAAGGACGGTCTGTTCGACAAGGCCAGAGGGCGCATTGTCGGATCGGATCAGTACTTGACCAAGCCGTTCACGCGCGATGAACTGCTCAGTGCCGTGCGCGAGCAGTTGAACACCAGCGAAGTCGCGTGAACACGGCGACGAGAATGGACAAGCGCCGGGGCCCATGACAGAACAACCGCGGCAAGATCAAGGCGCCAGCCACGCGGAGTCGGGGCTGTTTGCGCGCCTCCGTGAATACGAACAGCGAAGTCTGGAACACGACGTAGGCGAGCGCGGTCGGCAGCAAAAGATCAGCAACTGGAGCGGGGTGGCTTTCCGACTCGGCGATTTTCGCCTGACCTGCCGCATCGAGCAGATCGAGGAAGTGATCGCCTTTCCACCCTACACTGCGCTGCCGGGAACCAAGAGCTGGCTGCTCGGAATCGCCAACGTGCGCGGCAATCTGGCCCCGGTCGCCGATTTGGGTTGGTATCTGTTCGGCACCCGCACGCCGGTCACGGCCCGGACACGACTGGTCATCACCCGGTTCCAGTCCCGTCTGGCGGGGCTGGTCGTCGACGAGGTTTTCGGCCAGCGTCACTTCCACACCGACGACCTCGCCGCGGCGGAAGATTGGGACGACACACCCTTGTCGGGTCTGGTCGGACAGGTTTTTCCGACCAGCGAAAGCGTCTGGGGCGTGCTGAAGCTGGACAGTCTGGAGCAACGTTCGGATTTCATGAACGGGGCGCGCGAGACCTGAGCGAACCGCGACTGGCAGCGGACGGCCCGGGACTGGAACAATCGACAGGATCGAGAACGAGGAACAGCAATGAGTAGCGCTGCAACGAGAGGGACGACGACGAGATTTTCGCCGGCACAAGGGTTGCTGTTTGTGCTTCTGGTCGCCCTGCTGGGTGCCGTGGCATACAACTTTTATCTGCTCAACGAGCGCAATCAGCAAGAAGCCCGCTACCTGGCGCTGACCACCGAAATCCAGGTTCGCGCCCAGCAGCTCGCCAAGTCGGCCGGGGAGTCGGCCCAGGGCAATTTCGATGCCTTGATCGAGCTGGGTGAAACCCGGGCCCAGATCGATCGGGCGGTGACCGCACTGCGACAAGGGGAGCCGGCCACCGGTCTGCCGCCCTCGCCCGCGGCTGTCAACGCTTCCCTGTCCACGCTCGAGGGCATCTGGGAGCGGATCAACAGCGATGCCGAAAGGGTCCTGGATCGCGCCGACCTGCTGGTTGAGCTGGCCGACGCCAGCCAGGACTTCGAAACGGCCGTACCGCAGTTGCAGGCGCTGTCGGACAACGTGGTCCAGCAGTTGATCGAAACCGGCGGCAGCCCCGAACAAATCTACGTGGCCACTCGTCAACTTGCGCTGGCCGATCGCATGCAGCGTCGTGTGGGCGACATCATGGATGGCGGCACCGGCGCGATCACCGCGGCCGATGCCTTCAGCCGCGATGCCAGCCTGTTCGAACGCGTTTTCCAGGGCCTGCTCGAGGGCGACCCGGATCTCGGCGTGACCAGCAGCTCGGCGGCCGGCGTCGTGACCGCCCTGGAAGACGTGGTGGCCATGTTCAACAATCTCAGAGTCGAGGTCGACACGATTCTGACCGCGTCGACGGACCTGTTCGAAGTGCGTGAATCGGCCGATGAAATCTTTTTCGATGCCGAAGACCTGACCGCTCAGGCCGCCGACCTGGCCGGCGAATACGCGCTTCTGGGTGAAAACGTGGTCTGGCCATCCCTGCTGCTGGGCATCATTCTGGCCGCCGCTGCCTTGTTCCTGCTTTTCCTCGTCGGCTTCGGCGCCTATCGCGCCCAGCGCCGCAGTGCGCGCTCCACCGCCGAAATCAACCAGCGCAACCAGGACGCGATTCTTCGCCTGCTCGATGAAATGAGTTCACTCGCCGACGGCGATCTGACGGTTGAAGCCACGGTGACCGAAGACGTGACCGGGGCCATTGCCGATTCGGTCAATTATGCCGTGGAAGCTCTGCGCGACCTGGTCTCCGGTGTCAACACCACCGCCCGACAAGTGGCCGCCCAGGCCCAGGAAACCCGCGCCACCACGATGCAACTGGCCGAAGCGAGTGAACACCAGGCCCGGGAAATTCGCCAGGCGACCGACAACATCAATAACATGGCGCGATCTTTCGACGACATGGCCCAGCGCTCCAGCGAATCGGCCGAAGTCGCCCAGAGTTCCGTGGAAATGGCCAATCGCGGTGCCGACATGGTCCGCCAGACCATTTCCGGCATGGACAGCATCCGCAACCAGATCCAGGACACATCCAAGCGCATCAAGCGGCTGGGTGAATCGTCCCAGGAGATCGGAGACATCGTCGAACTGATCAACGGCCTGTCGGAGCAGACCAACGTTCTGGCCCTGAACGCCGCCATCCAGGCCGCTTCGGCCGGCGGGGCCGGGCGCGGCTTCGCGGTCGTTGCCGACGAGGTCCAGCGCCTCGCCGAACGGGCAACCGATTCGACCCGCCGCATCGAGGCCCTGGTTCAGACCATTCAGTCCGACACCTCCGAAGCGGTCAATTCCATGGAAGCGACCACCGCGCAGGTGGTTTCCGGCGCGCGCCTGGCCGAAGATGCCGGCGAGGCGCTCGAATCCATCGAACGGGTCTCCAACGATCTCGCGGGTCTGATTCAGAACATCTCGCGCCAGGCCCAGGACGAGTCGAAAAACGCCACCCAGATCGCCCAGTTGATGAACAGCATCCGCGACATCTCCGTGCAGACATCCGAGGGCACAGGTCAGACGGCGACATCGGTTGCCAGCCTCGCGGAGCTGGTTCGCGAACTACGTGAGTCCGTATCCGACTTCAAGCTGCCGGAGGAGGGAGAGGCCTGAGCACCGCTCGCCAGAACGCCTCGGCCAATCCAGCCATCGTGACCCTCACCAGCATTGACAAGCCATGACCCGGTCGCCGCTCAACAAGCAGTCTCTTGAGTGGACGCGTCCCATGCTCGAGGAGCTGTGCGTCCAGGTGCGGCAGACACTGGAGGCTTTTGCCGACGAGTCGTCGGATCAACGCGAATCGCTTCTGTCCGAGTCCATCATCGCCTGCGACAAAGTGGCTGGAAGCCTGTCGGTCCTGAATTTCGAAAGCGGTGAACTCATGGCCCTGGCCATGCGTGATGCGCTCACATCGCTGGAACAGGGAGAAACCGACCGCCAACTGGTGATTCAGACCGTGCTGGAGGCGACTGCCATCCTGCCCGATTACCTGGACTACGTCGAATCCACCGAGCTTGACCACATCGGCCTGATTCTGCCGGTCGTCAATGATCTGCGCGCTGCCGCCGGACAAGCGGCGCTGGACAAGGCTGAATTTTTTCCGGTCAAACTGGAAAACATTCGGCCGCCCTCGGATCAGGCCGACGGCTCGGACAGCTTCACGGAGTTGCGGCGGGATTTTCAGCTCGCTCTGCGGGATTTCCTCACCGGCGCGCGCGAATCCACCGATCTTCGGCCACTGCACTCTGCCGTTCTCCGGGTCCGCAATCATCCCCTGCTTCCAAACGGTCTGCGGCGAATGGCCTGGGCGCTGGCCGGACTGGCCGAGCTGATCGAAGTCGATGAGCTGACTTTCAGCCCGGACATCTCGCGCCATTTCTCGCGCCTCGACAGCCTGTTGCGGGAAGTCTGCGGCGACGAAGACGAAATCGCGATCAGCGGTCGGGCAGACAGCGCCTCGCGCGCGATTCTGTATCTGGTGGCGACCTCAAAAACCGAGACACCCACCGCAAGCGAACTTCGCCAGGCATTCGATTTTCCAGCCGCGCTGGCCGAACCCGAACTGGAAGCCGGCGTGTTTCTGGCCGGCCACAACCGCGAGCTCTACGCCGCCGTCACCCGGGCAGCGCAGGAAGATCTGGCCAAGATCAAGGAAGTGCTGGGCTCCCAGCTTGAAAGCGATCGCGATCCGGTCGTTCTCGAGCAGCAGACCGCACTGCTGCGCTCGGTAGGTGAAAGCCTGACCATGATTGGTCTGACCGCGCTGGGCGAGAAGACCTCCAGCCAGGCCAGCCGACTGGCCGAGGTCGGTTCGGCGGCCGATGATCCGGTGCTTTTGCAAGTCGCGCGCGAATTGATCGTTGTCGAATCCAGTCTCGCGGACGGATTCAGCTATGCGGCTGCCGAGTCGTTGCGCGAAGATCGGGACGAGAACCTTCCGGGCACACTGCTGCCGGCATCGGAGTATCGGCGTGTTATTCGCCAACTGGTCCAGGAGTGCACCGAAGACCTGGCCCACGCCAAGCACCTGCTCGATACCCTGACCCGAGGCAAGGCCGATGAAAACGCAGCCAGCGAGTCACGTTCCATCCTCGCGCGCGTCGGCGGCGCCCTCAGGCTGGCCGGCATCGACGGCCCGGCCGAGCTGATCGAGGCAGCGGACCGAATCATCGAAGTCGAGTTGCTCCAGACACCCCAGGACGCCGACGCCGAAACGCTCACGATTCTGGCGGAAACGCTTACCCTGACCGAGCTTCAGCTCGAGAATCCGTCAGCCTCGCTGTCCGAGCAGGCACAGGCGCAAATTACCGAAATTCGCGAAACACTGGCAATCCATGGCTGGCTGGAAGATTCGAAAGAACATGAACCGATAGCCGATACCGATACGCCGGAAGCGCCTGAACATGAACACACCGCCGGCGAGGCGATCCTTCAGGGTGAAACGCCAGACCTGGAGCCAGCCTCGTTCGGGCCCAACGAGGTCGCTTTCGAAACGCCGGGGTCATCCGATGAATCCCCGGCGTCCGCTCTGGACGATCTGGACATCGTCGAGATCTTTCTGGAAGAATTCGAGCAAGAATACGAGACCCTGCAGTCGGCTCTGCCGGTCTGGTCGGCGAATCCTCAGGACCATGATGTCGCCGCTGCGATTCGCCGAACCTTCCATTCCCTCAAGGGTTCGGGTCGAATGGCCGGGGCCGAGGAAATCGGCGATTTCAGCTGGCAGATCGAGAACCTGTTGAATCAGGTTGTCGAAGGCCGACGCGCTCCGGATCCGGAGGTTGTCGATCTGATCGCCGAGGCCGTGGCCGCCCTGCCCAGCCTGCGAGCACGGTTGACCGGCGATGGTGAGCAGACAGTCGATGCGCAGTCCTGTGAAGCTCTGGCGAACCGCGCCGCGGTGCTGGCCGAGGGCCGGCAACCAGACGGCGCAGTTCGCTATCCGGAAATGGCTGATCTCGATGAAACCCTGGTTGGACTGATGGTCAGGGAGTTGTCGGAAAATCTGGACATCCTGGCAAGCTGGGTGGACCTGGCCGACTCGAGAGAAACGCCCGGCCTCGTCGAAGAACGGCTGGTCCGGGCAGTCCACACCATGAAAGGCACCATGCGCCTGGCACCGATCGGTGACGAGTGCGAGACCACTCAGAATCTCGAGTCCTACCTCGACGAATTGTTTCTCTGTCATCTGCCACCGTCTGAAGCCGGGCAGCAGGCGATCACCGAATGCCTGGAGTTGTTCAGGGATCGTTTGCAGCGGCTGCAGTTGCAACCGGTTGACGACCACCGTTTCGATACCGCCGATTTGGCTCGACGCTTGTCTCAACTTCACGAACAGGCGCATCGCAAACGCAGCGGTGATGAACCTTTACCACAAGCCGGTGCCGACGAGCCGACAACCGATCCAGCCCCTGCCGAGCCGGAAGATGATTGGCATTTCGGTATACCTCCCGCAGATGATCCCGGGCTGGAGCGCCTGCCGCTGAACCAGGGCTTTTTCGAACTTGAGGAGCCAGAGCCAGAGCCAGAGCCAGAGCCAGAGCCAGAGCCAGAGCCAGAGCCAGAGCCTGACCGCATCGATCCTTCGACGGTCACCGTGCAGGTGCTCGACGGGTTCCAGGCCGATGGGGGTGCTGCAGCCGGCGTGGTCGCCCGTGAGCTCGAGGGGGCGGGTTACCGCATCATCGCCCGGAACCCGGCAGTGCGCTACGACGTCACCACCGTGCTGTGGACGGCCGGCTCCGAGGACGCGGGTCGTCAGATCGCCGCCGACATCGGTGCTCCCGCGGCTCGCGAGCAGCCGGGGAACCTGTCCACCTCGGTGATGGTGCACGTGGTCGTCGGTGCCGACCGCGGCTGACCAGCGCCCGGTATCGGCCGGCCACCTACCCGGTCAGCCGTCCTGCAGCAGCTGCAGCTTGTCGAGGATGATCAGCCGGCGACGCTCCTCCTCCTCGGGGTCCGTGGACAGCACGTCCTGGAGCACCTGGGAGAGGGCGAGGGGGGAGAAGGGCTTGCTGATGTAGTCGGCGGCCCCATGGGACCAACCTCGGATCTGATCCTGGTCCTGGACCTTCGCCGTCAGCATCACCACCGGGGTGTGCTTGAGGTCGTCATCGGCCTTCAGGGCGCTGAGGACCTGCCACCCGTCCATCTTCGGCATCATGACGTCGAGGAGCACCACGTCGGGCGACTCCGTCCGGATCTGCTCCATCGCCTGCTCGCCGTCGGTCGCCTCGACGACCTCGTAGCCCTCGAACTCCAGGTTGACGCGGCAGAGCAGGAGGACGTCCGGCTCGTCATCGACGACGAGGACCTTGGCTCGCTGGCTGGCCACGGGGCCTCCTCCCGGCGGTGACCTGCTCCGCCCACGAACCGGCCGTGACCGCCTCGGCGGCGGGCCGCCATCGGAACCCGGCGGTGTGGGTGTGCACCGGCTCTCGTCAACCGTAGCGCCGATGCTCCCGGCGGTCAGGGGTCCTGCGTCATCTCCTGGTCCGCGTCGTCGCCGTCATCCGTGCGCTCCCGGGTGCAGCACCTCACGCAGCGGGGGTCGCTCGGAAGCGGTGACGAGGTGTGGGGACAGGGTCAGGGCACCGGTCTCGTCCCTCGCGGGCTGCCACAGTGTGAGCTCCGAGGCCAGCGCGGCGTGGGGGTCACCACGCCGTGCCGTGAGGACCTGGAGCAGTTCCGCGGCCATGCGCCCGAGCGCGGGGAGCTCCTGGTGGTCGTGGGTCCGACGGCCGAGGTCGACCTGCCGGATCGCCTCGGTGCCGAAGCGGTCGGCGATGTCGATGAGCATGGCGACCTCTACCCCGTAGCCCTGGACGAAGGGCAGCTGTTCGAGCAGGCTGCGCCGAGCGGCGATCTCCCCGGACAGCGGCTGGGCGAGTCCGGCGAGCTCCGGGAACCACAGCGCGAGCGCCGGACGCGCGAGGAGTTCGGTGACCCGCCCGCCGCCGGAGTCCCGCAGCTGGCCGCGGTCGGCCAAGGGGCGGTCGTAGACCGCCTTGGTGAGCAGGACGTCGGGGTCGTGCAACAACGGACCGAGTAGCCCGATGACGAACCGCGGCCCGATGTCGACGATGTCCGCATCGAGGTAGACGAGCAGGTCGCCTTCTGCGGCGGCCAGGCCCTTCCACATCGCCTCACCCTTGCCGCTGACGGTGCCGAGGTGGGGGAGCACCTCGCGCTGTCGGACGACCCGGGCGCCGGCGCGACCGGCCACCTCGCCGGTCCCGTCCTCCGAGTCGGCGTCGACGACCAGGAGCTCATCGACGAGCCCGACCCGGTCGACGAGGCTCTCGCGCAGCGTAGTGACGATGTCACCGACCGTCGCGGCCTCGTTGCGGGCGGGGAGGACGACGCTGACGCGCTGCCCCGTGGCGTGCAGGCGCTCGCGCAGCTCCTCGGCCTCGAAGGCGGTGTGGTGCACGATCGGGCGGCCCCGGGGCAGGGGCGGCGGCACCAGCGTGCCGCGTCGGGCTGCCAGCGTCTCACGCCGGGCTGCCACGGGACCGGCGAGGAACCTCGCCAGCAGGCCCCGCCCCTCGGCGACCACCGCCGGAGCCTGGGGCCGGTAGGAGGCCAGCAGCTCGGTGCCCCGGACACCCGCCCGGTCGAGCAGCGGATGCAGCCCCGCGTCCGCGGTCCACCGTGCGAGCGTCGCCGCATCCACCTCGGGGTGGAACTGGACGGCGACCGCGCTGCCGAAGCGCCAGGCCGGGATGCCGTCCCCGCCCTCGAGGAGCGGCTGCGCGTCCGGGGGCAGCGAGCTGACCTCGTCCTCGTGGACGAACAGTGCCGGGGTCCCGTCGCGCCAGCCCGACACGACGGGGTCGTCGCGGCCCCTCTGGGTCCGTCGTAAGGGGATCGCCCCCACCTGCGGCACGCCGCGCGGGACCACCTCGCCGCCGAGCGCCGTGGCGAGCAGCTGGGCGCCGAGGCAGATACCCAGGACGGGCACCTCGTGCGCGACCGCCTCCTGCAACCACCGGAGCTCGGCGGGCATCCACGGATGGTGCTCGGGGTCGACCGCCGACATCACGCCGCCGAGCACGAGGACACCGCCGACGTCGTCGAGGTCCTCCGGCGGCCGCTCACCCTCGGGCATCCGGTAGAGGTGCCAGGGGCCGGCCTCGCCCCCGGTCAGTGCCGGACCGTAAGCCGACAGCCCCGACACCTCGCTGTGGCGCAGGACCACCAGCTCGCCGGCAGCGTCGCGATCCGCCCGCCTCGGCCCGGTCGTCGCCGTCGCCATCGTCAACCCGCCAGCAGGGGCAGGGTGGCGACGTAGATCGCCAGGAGCAGCAGGGCCTCGATGCGGTGGACCGTCCGCCGGCTGACCATGAACAGCGTCGCCAGCGTGGCCACCCCGACCATGAGCACCGTCCCGACACCGGAGACCGTACCGCTGATCGGCTGGCCCGCCCCGGCGACCGCGGCCGCCGCCGCGACCGCGCCGCTGTTGAACACGTTGCTGCCCAGGAGGTTGCCGATCAGCAGGTCCGTCTCGTCCCGACGGGCCGCCTGCACCGCCGTCGCCAGCTCGGGCAGCGATGTGCCGATCGCGACGACCGTGAGCCCGATGAACGCCTCGCTCAGCCCCAGCTCGCGCGCCACCGTGGTGGCGGAGACCACCAGCAGCTGCGCCGCCCCGAGGGTCCCGAGCAGCCCGAGCAGGGTGCGGGTCGACTCCCGCGGTAGCGACAGCCTGGCACCCGTGCCGAGGAACTCCTGCACGGAGTCCACCGCCACCGGAGCGCCCGGCGCGCCGGGCCGGCGGGCCGAGAAGAGGGTGATGGACAGCGCCGCCACGAGCCCGGTGAACAGCAGGGCACCGTCCAGCAGCGTCAACGTGCCGGTCTGCAGCAGCAGCCCGAACAGCAGGACCAGTCCGAGCGAGAGCGGTGCCTCCCGGCGCAGGACGGGTGAGCTCACGGTGACCGGTGAGATCAGGGCCGCGACCCCGAGGACCAACGACAGGTTGGCCACGTTGGAGCCCACGATGTTGCCCACCGCGAGGTCGAGGGAGCCCTGGAGTCCGGCGAGCACCGACACCACCAGCTCCGGGGCGCTGGTGCCGAAGCCGATCACCACCGCGCCGATCACCACCGTCGACACCCGCAACCGTGCCGCGATCCGGGTCGCGCCGACGACGAACTGGTCCGCAGCCAAGGTGAGCAGCGCGAGACCGAGCACGACGCCGAGGATGGGGAGCAGCATCATCGGCACGCTACCCGTCCGAGCCGCAGCGGTACCGTCGCCTCCGCCGGCGGGCGTAGGGTCCGGCCGGAGCGCCAGGAGGCGGGCATGGGCAGCGCAGGGCGCAAGGGGTCGTTGGCGGGGGTCGTCGCGGGGTTGGTCCTGCTGGCCGGCTGCGCCGACGAACGAGCCGACGAGGCCCTTGACGACGTACAGGAGGAGGCAGCGGTGTCGCAGGATGTGGGAGAGCGGCCGGTGACCGACGGGTTGGTGCCGGCGGACGGCACCGAGCCGCCATCCGAGCTACAGGTGGAGGACCTGGTGGTCGGCGACGGGGAGTTGGCGTCGCCAGGTGACCTGCTGTCGGTCCAGTACGTCGGCGTCCGGTGGTCGGACGGGGGTGAGTTCGATGCGTCATGGGAGCGGGGTCAGCCGCTGGAGTTCCAGCTCGGTGCCGGCCAGGTCATCTCCGGGTGGGAGCAGGGCGTGGAGGGCATGCGGGTCGGCGGCCGTCGCGTGATCACCATCCCACCGCAGCTGGCCTACGGCGATCGCGGAGCCGGTGGCGTGATCGGTCCCGGAGAGACCCTGGTGTTCGTGGTCGACCTCCAGGAGGTCAGCTGATGGCCACCGCGCTGCCCACGGTGCTCGCCTCGCTGATCGGCACCTTCGCCGGTGCGGGTGCGGGTGAGTTCCCCACGGTCGACCCCTTCCGCTACCGCGAGGAGGTGTCCTTCGTCTCCAACGGCAGCCCCGTGCTGGCCTATCGGCAACGCACGTGGGATCCGGACTCGGGCCGGCCGATGCACGCCGAGGACGGCTTCCTACGCCTCGCCGGTGACACCAGGGTCGAGCTCCTGCTGGCCCACAGCTTCGGGCTCACCGAGGTCCAGGAGGGGGACCTCGAGGTGGAGGGTGCGCCGGGCGGCGTGCTGCGGCTGCGCCTGGCCAGCACCGCCATCGGGGTCGCGGGCAGCGCCAAGCCGGTGGACGCCGTTCGGCGCGAGCTCACGCTGGACGGGGATGCGCTGCTCTCGGAGCTGTGGATGTCCTACGACGGGGTGCAGAGCCAGCACCTGGTCTCCGAGCTGCACCGCGTCGGCTGACACCGCTCCACCGCTCCATCGCACGAGCTCTCGCGAGCAGTAGTGGTTGCTACCCCTGGGGGGTATCGGTACGTTCCATCCACGACCTCACTCGGACCGCCCCGAGCGACGAGAGCCCCGTGCCCACCGAGACCCAGCCCACGACCGCTGCCGACCGCGCCGCGCGCGCGGTGTCCGACGGCACCAACGGCGCCAGCCGGCTCGTGCTGCCCGTCGAGGGCATGACCTGTGCTGCGTGCTCCAACCGCGTGTCCCGGGCGCTCGGCAAGCTCGACGGGGTGGAGCAGGCCAACGTCAACTTCGCGACGCACCGGGCCGCGGTCACCTACGACGCCAGCAAGGTCGACCCCGCCCAGTTCAAGGCTGCCATCGAGAAGGTCGGCTACGAGGTCCCCGAGGTCCCGGACGACGACGCGGCCTACGAGCGCCGGCGTCTGCGGCTGCGTCGCGACCTGCTGATCGCGACCCTGTTCACCGCGCCGGCGGTCCTGATCTCGATGGTGCCGGCGTTGATGTTCACCGGCTGGCAGTGGGCCGCATGGGCGCTGACCACCCCCGTGGTGCTCTACAGCGGCCGGGAGTTCCACCGCAACGCCGCGACCAACCTGCGCCACGGCCAGGTCACCATGGACACCCTGGTCTCCCTCGGGACCTCGGTGGCCTACGGCTGGTCGGTGGTCGCCCTGGTGTTCCTCGGGGCGGGGACCTTCCACGAGGGCATGCGGCTGAACGTGGCCGGTCTGCCGGAGGTCTACTTCGAGACCGCCGCGGCCATCATCACCGCCATCATCCTCGGCCGGGTGTTCGAACACCGCGCCAAGGGACGCTCCTCCCAGGCGATCAAGCGCCTGCTCGAGCTGGGCGCGAAGTCCGCCACGCTGGAGGACGGCACCGAGCTGCCGGTCGAGGACCTCCAGGCGGGCATGCGGGTCATGGTCCGGCCCGGCGAGCGCATCCCGAGCGACGGTGTGGTCGTCTCCGGCAGCTCCGCGGTCGACACCTCCATGCTCACCGGCGAACCCGTGCCCGTCGAGGTCGGTGAGGGCGACGAGGTCGTCGGCGGCACCGTGAACGAGTCGGGCCGGCTGGTCGTCGAGCTGACCGCGGTCGGGCGCGAGACCCTGCTGTCACAGATCGTGGACCTGGTCGCCCAGGCCCAGGGGGGCAAGGCGCCGATCGAGGCCCTGGTCGACCGGGTCTCGGCGGTGTTCGTGCCGATCGTGCTCGTGATCGCGGCGAGCACCTTCGGGTTCTGGATCTGGTCCGGGCTCGCGGTGTCGGATGCCATCACCCGGGCGGTGGCCGTGCTGGTGATCGCCTGCCCGTGCGCGCTGGGGCTGGCCACCCCGACCGCCATCATGGTCGGCACCGGTCGGGGGGCCTCCCTCGGGGTGCTGATCAAGGGCGCCGAGGTGCTGGAGTCCACCCGCACCGTGGAGACCGTGCTGCTCGACAAGACCGGGACGGTCACCGAGGGTCGCATGACCCTCACCGACGTCGAGGTGGCCGACACCATCCCCGGGGCGCAGCAGCCGGCGCTCCTGGCCGCGGTCGCAGCGGTGGAGGACGCCTCGGAGCACCCCATCGCCCGGGCCATCGCGAGCGGGCTGCGGGAGCGGCTCGACGGCGCGGCCCTGCCGGAGGTCACGGACTTCCGTTCCCTGCCCGGCCTCGGCGTGACGGGCACGGTGGAGGACGTCGAGGTGCTGGTCGGCCGGGCGAGCCTGCTCGCCGACCAGGGCTGGGAGGTCCCCGACCACCTCGAGGACCGCCGGAACGAGATCGAGCGCACCGGTCGCACCGCCGTGCTGGCCGGCCGCGGTGGCGTCGCCGAGCTGGTGCTCGCGGTCGCGGACCGCATCAAGCCGCACTCCAAGGAGGCTGTCGCCGCCCTCCAGGACCTCGGGCTGACCACCGTCCTGCTCACCGGTGACAACCGCACGACCGCCGAGGCCGTCGCTGCCGAGGTCGGCATCGACCAGGTGATCGCCGAGGTGCTGCCGCAGGACAAGGAGCAGGTCGTCCGGGACCTCCAGGCCAAGGGACAGCTCGTCGCCATGGTGGGTGACGGTGTCAACGACGCCCCCGCGCTGGCCCGCGCCGACCTCGGCATCGCCATGGGAACCGGTACCGACGTCGCCATCGAGGCCGGCGAGGTGACGCTGGTCTCCGGTGACCTGCGGGCCGCGGCCGATGCGGTGGCGCTGTCGCGCCGGACACTGCGGACGATCCGTAGCAACCTGGTGTGGGCCTTCGGCTACAACACCGCCGCGATCCCGCTGGCTGCGGCGGGGTTCCTGAACCCCATGGTCGCTGCCTTCGCGATGGGGTTCTCCTCGGTGTTCGTCGTGACCAACTCGCTCAGGCTCCGGCAGTTCCGCGGGCTGCGGTCGCCGGCTCCCACCCCCCGTGAGCGCACCGAGGCGTGGGGCCTGCGGCTGGCGTTCACGGTGCTCATCGGGCTGGTCGTGCTGGCCGGGGTGGAGTTCCAGCGCAGCCTGCTGCCCGGACGCAGCGTGCCGATCGACCTCAGCGCCGGATTGGCGGTCGAGGAGATCGTCGCCGAGCCGGGCGAGAAGCTCACCTTCGAGCTGACCTCCGACCGGGCCGCGGAGTTCCTGCTGGTCCCGGCCGATCAGGCGTCGATGGTGACGCCGAGCCTGCCCCACACCGCCGATGACGCCATGGACCACGGCGAGGCGGCGATGGCCCACGGCCACGACGGTCGCCGTGTGGGAACGGTGGTCCCGCCCGACACGATCGTCCGCTTCACGTGGACCCTGCCCGACGATCCCGCAGAGCTCACCGACCTCGTGGCCGTCGAGACGACCACCGGCACCACCGCGAGCTTCGCAGCGGCCAGCTCCTAGGCTCGGGTCGACGAGCGTCGCGGCGTCGGCATGGACGGCGCGCGACCGTGCGTTGTGAACACGAAGGCAAGGGCCAACGGTGCCGCTCCCGCGCGCCACGTCCGCCACCGAGCGGTCGTCCATGGCCCAGCGACGGACCTAGGAGCAGCAGGTGAGCGAGCGGTTGATCGTGATCGGCGGCGACGCGGCCGGGATGTCGGCAGCATCCCAGGCCCGGCGACTGAAGGGACCGGACGAGCTCGAGATCCTCGCCTTCGAGCGAGGACGCTTCACCTCCTACGCGGCCTGCGGCATCCCCTACTGGATCGGTGGGCTGATCGGCGAGCGGGACGAGCTCGTCGCCCGTGCCCCCGAGGTCTTCCGGGACAAGCAGTCCATCGACGTGCGCACCGGCCACGAGGTGGTCGGCATCGACACCGGGGCGCGCACCGTGACCGTCCGCGACCTGGCTGCGGGGGAGGAGGCTGAGCACGCCTACGACCAACTGCTGGTCGCGACCGGGGCGACGCCGCTCAGGCCGCCGGTCCCCGGTATCGACGCTGACGGGGTGTTCGGTGTCCAGACGCTCGAGCACGGCCAGAAGGTCCTGGATGCCCTCGCCGATCGGGACCCTCAACGGGCGGTGGTCATCGGTGCGGGCTACATCGGCATCGAGATGGCCGAGGCCATGC
>REEW01000037.1 GCA_007694885.1 Wenzhouxiangella sp.
CCCTGCAGGCGCAAACCGTAGGCGATGTTTTCATAGATGGTCTTCGGAAACGGGTTGGGTTTCTGGAACACCATGCCGACCTTGCGCCGCAGCTCGGGCACGTCCACTGCCGGATGGTAGATGTCGTCTCCATCGATCCTGATCTCGCCGTCGATTCGGCAGATATCGATCAGGTCGTTCATCCGGTTGAAACAGCGCAACAGGGTGGACTTGCCGCAGCCGGACGGGCCGATGAAGGCCGTGACCCGCTTGTTCGGGATGTCCATGCTGATGTCTTTGAGCGCCTGGTCCGAACCGTAATACAGGTTCAGATTCCGCACTTCCATGGAAATCTCTTCATTGCGCAGGCTCAGGCGCTTGCGCGTCTGCGGATTGGCCAGCCCGGCATTGATCCTGGGGGTGGTGGTTTCGCTTGTCATGGCATTCATCAACTCGGAATAAGTCTAGTCGCTTTCGCTCTTGTAGCGCTCGCGCAGGCGGTTGCGAACGGCAATGGCGGTCAGGTTGAGCACCAGGATCAGCCCGACCAGGACCAGCGCGGTGGCATACACCAGCGGGCGGGCGGCCTCGGCATTGGGGCTCTGGAAACCGACATCGTAAATATGGAAGCCCAAGTGCATGATGCGCCGCTCCAGGTGGATGAACGGAAACTGCCCGTCCACCGGCAGATTGGGGGCAAGCTTGACCACCCCGACCAGCATCAGCGGTGCGACCTCGCCGGCGGCCCGAGCCACGGCCAGGATCAGCCCAGTCATCATCGCCGGTGTGCTCACCGGCACGATGACTTTCCACAGGGTCTCGGCCTTGGTCGCACCCAGGGCCAGCGAGCCTTCGCGCATGGCCTTGGGGATCCGGGTCAGCCCCTCTTCGGTCGAGACGATGACCACCGGCAAGGTCAGCAGGGCCAGGGTCAGCGAGGCCCAGATCAGCCCCGGGGAGCCGAAGGTCGGGGCGGGAAGGCGCTCGGGGAAGAACAACTGGTCGATGTTGCCGCCGAGAAAGTAGATGAAAAAGCCCAGGCCGAACACGCCAAAAACGATCGAAGGGACCCCGGCCAGGTTGTTGACCGAAATCCGCACCACTCGGGTGACCGGGCCCTGCTTGGCGTATTCGCGCAGGTAAATGGCGGCCAGCACGCCGAACGGCGTGACCACGATGGACATGATGAACACCATCATGACGGTACCGAAGATGGCCGGAAAGATCCCGCCCTCGGTGTTGGCCTCGCGCGGATAGCCGCTCATGAAGCTCCAGAAGCGGGCGACGTACTCGCCGATCTTGTCCGGCACGCTCATGGTGTTGGCCCGGGTCGCACGGACCACCTCACCGAGGTTGATCGTCACCTCCCGGCCATCGCTGGTTCGCGCCACCAGGCTGTCGCGGCGGGCGCTGGCGCGCAGCTGTTCCAGTTCGCGGAACAACTCGTCGTACTCGGCGTTCAGTCGCGCCACCTCGGCTTCGCTGGCGGCGATGCGGTCGGCTTTTTCCTCGGCGCTCAGGCTGTCATCGAGTTCGACGCGGCGCTGCTCCAGGCGCTCGCGCTCGATGGCGAAATTGATCCGGCCGATGTCGTAGCGTTCCAGGCGCACGGTGCCAGCGACCAGCTCGTTGCTGCGGTCCAGCAGCTCGGGCAACACATCGAAGGCTTCCTGGCCCTCGGCGATGACCTCGTCGCCCTGCTTGACCGCCACCAGGTAACCGAAGAAATTGCCCCACTCGCGCCGCTCCAGCATGATGGCGTCTTCCGGGTAGCGGAACTCCTCGAGGAAATCACCCACGAACCACTGGAAGTCACGACCGGTGAGATCCCGGTTGCCGATGTGGAACAGGTAGCGATCGACGAAATCCTGTTCTTCGGGCACCTCGAAACCCGCTTCCCGCACCGCCTGGGCAGTCACCGTCTCGGCCGAACGAATGGTGCCGAGGACCACGATTTCCTGACCTTCGTCGTGGAAGGTTGTCTCGACAATCGGTGGCTGCCAGAAATGGCCCAGCCCGCGCACGGCAATCAGCAACAGCAGGCCGATGACCATGATCAGGCTGATACTGACCGCTCCGCCGATCAGCCAGATCCAGGGATCACCGCTTTTGAACCATTGACGCATCCGATCAGCTCCCTTACAGCGATGAGTATTTCGCCCTGAGTCGCTGGCGTACGACTTCGGCGATGGTGTTGAGAACAAAGGTGAAGCCGAACAGCACCAGCGCGGCCAAAAACAGCAGGCGGTAGTGGGTGCCGCCGACCGCGGCTTCCGGCATTTCCACGGCGATGTTGGCCGACAACGTGCGCATGCCCTCGAAGATGTTGAAGTTGACCACCGGTGAGTTGCCGGTGGCCATCAGCACGATCATGGTCTCGCCCACCGCACGGCCGAAACCGATCATCACGGCTGAGAAGATCCCGGGGCTGGCGGTCAGCAGGACCACGCCGATCACCGTCTGCCAGGGCGTGGCACCCAGCGCCAGCGAGCCCTGGGTCAGGTGTTTGGGCACGTTGAACACGGCGTCTTCGGCAATCGAGAAGATGGTCGGGATCACGGCAAAGCCCATGGCGATACCAACGACCAGGGCATTGCGCTGGTCATAGGTGATGCCGACCTCGGTAAACCACTGGCGCATGGAGCCGTCGAAAAACCACACTTCGATGACCGGACTCATGGCCACGCACAGCCAGCCGGTCAGCAGGATCACCGGAATCAGCATGGCCGCCTCCCAGCCCGGCGGCACCAGGAACCGGAGTGTCTTTGGCGCAAGGCTCCACAGCCAGGCAAAAACCAGCATGAACACGGGCAACAGGATCAGGATGCTGAAGGTCGCCGGCAGGTGGCTTTCCACGAACGGCGCCAGCCACAGCCCGGCCAGGAAGCCCAGGATGACGGTGGGCAGGGCCTCCATGACCTCGATGGTCGGCTTGACCAGTCCACGCATTTTCGGACTCATGAAATAAGCGGTGTAGATGGCGCCGAAAATCGCCAGCGGCATGGCAAACAACATGGCGTAAAAAGCCGCCTTGAGGGTACCCACCGACAGCGGCACCAGCGAGAACTTGGGCTCGAACTCGTCGGTGGCCGAAGACGACTGCCAGACATAGTCCGGGGTGGAACGCCCTTCGTACCAGACCCGGTTCCACAGCGCGGTCAGGGACGACTCGGGATGCCGGTTCCAGAGCGAGGCGTAGTGCACCTGGCCGGTCCCGTCCGTCCACATCAGGGCGTTGTTGCGCGGCGCCACGGAGGCGTTGGTGATGGGATTGTCGGACACGTTCTTGAGGAACAAGGTGCTGGCAGAGGTGCCGTAGTGCAGCCCCAGCCCGCCCGTCGCATCGCCAACGACAAAGCCCTTGCGGCTGAACTCGGGAAAGATCGACGTGATCGATCCATCGTGCGTTCTGAAATCGCGGATTCGGGTGATGCGGCCGATGTTGTTCTCGTCCCGGACCAGGAAATACTGGGCCACGCTGCCGTCGGACCCGCCGACAATGATCGATACCGTGCCCAGCAGGTACTCCATGGCAGTCACGCTGGCACCGGCGCTCTCGAGCACCCGGCGGCTGTCGAGCAGTCGGGCCTGGGCTGGCTGGGAGATATCGTAGTAGTGCAGGAACCCCTGGGCATCGCCAACCAGCAGGATGCGCATGGTGATATCGAGCAGAATCCGGGTCGGGGCGGCCGGCGGCCGCGGGAGCTCGTAGTTCGACTGCACGAATTCGGTCTCGCCGGTCAGAAACGAGCGTCGACTGGCGTAACGGGTCAGCAGCAGGCGACCGTCGCGCGTGGACGCGGCGATACCGATCCCGGTCCCGCCCTGCTGGATCGCAATGACGTCCAGCGGCTGTTGCTGTTCGTCGATCACCACCACCTCCTCGTCCAGCGGCAAGGTCAGCCTGGGCGTGACCAGGCGGACATCATCGGGGAACGACAGGTCGTATTCATGCTGAACAACCGAGGCGCGACCGTCCGAGAGCCCGTAGGCGACCAGGCCGGTGCGCGGCTCGCCGCTGCCGAAACTGGTCACCTCGCCACCATCGAAATTCACCACCCGCTGAAGCAGCGGTCGACCGTCGGTGGGATCGAAAAATGACACCGTGCCGTCGCGTGCATACCGCACCGCAGCCTCCTGGTAGCGTTCGCTGGCCAGGTAGAGGGTGTCGGCCTCGCTGCCGGGCACCGGGTAGGAGACGGGGTCGCCGAGGCTGGCGTTGCGCAACAAGGGGGCCACTTCAATGAACAGGAAAATGAAGATCAGCGCCAGCGAAATGACCACGCCGTATCCGGCCGCCGAAACCACGGCCCGGGTTGCCAGGTCCTTGGCGTGCCGGACCCTGCGCAATTTCCTGCGCTGCTCGCCGCGCGGAAGGAGATCACGCGCCGTAATTGCTTCTTGTTTGCTGGTACCGGCGGTCGCTGACATCGTGCCTGGTCTCTCTCGTTTTGCGCTGAATCATGGTTCCAGCGCTGCAGCTTATGAAGAAATTCTTGCAGTTTGATGACACCCGCTCCCGGGCTGAAAAAGACACCCCGCCCAGCAGGCGGGGTGCAAGCTCCAGCTTTCTGGAGAGAGAGTCGCTTGAGCGGATTTACTCTGTGATGCCCAGTTCGGAGCGGAAGCGCGCGGCAACGCTGGCCGGTAGCGGGATATAGCCATCGCGCACAACCACTTCCTGACCCTGCTTCGACAGCACCAGGCGCATGAACTCCCGCTCCAGCGGCGCCAGACCCCGATTCGGGTGGCTGTTGACCGTCACGTAGAGGAAGCGGGCCAGCGGGTAGGAACCATCGGCTGCACTCTCGCCACTGGGTGCAACCGGCGGATTACCGACCGGAATGGCGCGCACGCCGGAGGTTTCGTAACCAATGCCCGAATAGCCAATGCCGTTGAGAGATTCGGCAACCCCCTGGACGACCGAAGAAGAACCCGGCTGCTCGTTGATCGAGTCCTTGAAGTCACCGTCGCACATCGCGTGCTGGCGGAAATAGCCGTAGGTACCGGACACGGCATTGCGCGAGTACAGGGTGATGTCACGATTGGCCCACGCCCCTTCCAGGCCGACCTGGCCCCAGCGATTGATGTCCTCGGCACCGCCGCAGCGACGGGTGCTGGAGAAGATCGCGTCGACCTGCTCGATGGTCAGGCCCTCGATCGGGTTGTCACGGTTGACGAAAACGGCGATGGTGTCGATCCCCACACCGACCACCGACATCGGGTAGCCATGACGCTCTTCAAAAGCCTGTTGCTCGCTATCACGCGGCATGCGGCTCATCGGACCGAAGTTGGCCGTACCTTCGGCCATGGCCGGCGGCGCGGTCGAGGTGCCGGCACCCTGGATCTGGATGTTGACGTTCGGGTAGATGCGCTGGAACTCCTCGGCCCACAGGGTCATGAGGTTGTTGAGCGTGTCCGAACCGATCGAGGACAGGTTGCCCGAGATGCCGGAAACCGGGGTGTATTCCGGCAGGTCGGGGTCGACTTGCACCTGGGCGAAGGCCGAACCGGCGGCCAGGACGGCGCTGACGGCGCCGGCAGTGAGTAGCTTTTTGAACATGTTGATCTCCTGATCAGCGGGTAAAAAACAGAACGAACAGATTGACGAGTAATCTAGAGCGGCTTCATGACACGACCATGACGCCGGCGCGAACCTCGCGCCGGCGCCGCCGATCGGATCAGAAGTCGTAGCGCAGCCCCAGCGAGAAGCCGCTGGCGCTGTCACCGAACGAACCCGGCTGGCCGGTGGTGCGGGCCTGGTTCCACGGGGTCAGGTTGGCGTTGTCGTCGTTGGCGACCGAAGCGAAGTTCATGAGAATCCGAAGCGGACGGGCGATTCGATACTCCAGGCCGACCGCGAGCAAGGCCGAATCGCTGTCGGCCGGATCGGCCGAACGGTTGAAGTAGTGGGCCTTGAGCAGGGTCTTTTCGCTGATCTGGTAGCTGGCACCCACGCCGAAGACGTCGCTGTCGAAGGCATCGTTGTTGTGGTCGGCGGTCTGGAAAAAACCGACCAGGGTCAGGGCATCGATCTTGTAGCCGATGGCGAAACGGAAGGCATCGCGACCACCGCGGCTGGCATCGTCGTCAAAGCTTTCGTAGGCTGCGGCCAGATCCAGCGGACCGGCCTGGTAGGTCAGCGACAGGCTGAGCGCCTCGTCGTCCAGACCGCGGTTGTCGCGGCCCTCGTGCAGCGAATAGGCGAAGTTGACGCGGAAACCGCTGAAATCCGGGGTCTGGTAGTGGATGGTGTTCGGGGTGCGCTCGTCGAAGCGGGCGTTGCCGGCCCGGGTCAGGTTGCGCAGGTCACCGACCTGGTCGCCAAACAGGTTGGCCGGACCACGCGCGCGCTTGAACGGCGTGTCGAACTTGCCCAAACGGAACATCCCGAAATCACCCCTCAAGCCGACGAAGGTATCGCGGCTGGCCCAGTTGCTGCCGGAATCGGAGAAATCGATTTCCTGTTCGATCTGAACCATGGCGGTCAGCCCGCCTTCCAGCTCGCGATTGGCGCGAAAGCCCAGGCGCGAGGAGTTGCTCGACATGGCCACTTCGGAGTAATCCGCGCCATCGTCGAGCAAATCGACCGAGACGTTGGCCCGGCCATACACGGTCACATCAGCCAGCGCAACCGCCGGCAAGGCGGCCAGGATGGCCACCGGTAGCAATGCTTTTTTCATGATCTGTCCCTTGATCGTTGGTCGTCTGAAACTTCGGTTTGCAGGGGTCGCCCCGGCAAGGGCGGTCGTGTTTCACAACGATTGAAATGCTAGGGACGGCCGATGATGCGGCCATGACACAAAGGTGTCGGATTGATGACAAGCAAAGCGGGCGGGGCGAGTACTGCTTCGCGAGCAACCGGGTCGGTCAGGCTCGGGCAAGCTCCTCGGTGGCCTTGACAGCGACGCGTTCGGCCGGGAACAGGCAGCGAAAGGTACTGCCCTTGCCGGGCTCGGAGCTGACATCCAGGCGGGCGCCATGCCGCGACAGCACGTGCTTGACAATGGCCAGGCCGAGACCGGTGCCGCCCTTGCTGCGACTGCGGGCGCCGTCAACCCGGTAGAAACGCTGGGTGATGAACGGCAGGTGCTTTTCGTCGATGCCGATGCCGTCGTCGCTGACCTCGAAAACACCCTGCCCGCTTTCATCCAGGCGCCAGCTGACCTGAACATGGCCGCCCGGGTCGCTGTAGCGGATGGCGTTGAGGACCAGGTTGGCAAACGCACTGTGCAACTCATGCTCTACCCCGACCAGGCGGGCGGCATCCAGGCCGACGATTTCCAGCCGATGATGATCTCCATCCTGCAGCCGGGCCTCGTGGACGATGCGCCGGGCCAGGGCCGACACGTCGACCGGCTCGATACAGTCCGGATCGGGCTCCTCGGTTTCCAGCCGCGAAAGTTCCAGCAAATCGTCAACCAGACTGGACATGCGCCGACACTGTCGCTGCATCTCGACCACTGGTTCGTACCAGACCTGGCCGATGCCGGGATCCTCGGCCAGGCTTTCGATGTAGCCCGACAGCACCGTCAGCGGCGAGCGCAGCTCGTGCGAGGCATTGGCGACAAAATCGCGGCGCATGGCCTGCAGTCGGAGCATGCGGGTCACGTCCCGGAACAGGGCCAGGTACTGGTTGCTGCCGTAGGGAATCAGCCGAACCGACAGGCTCCGGGTCTCGTCGACCGGCGAGCGCAGAACGATCGGCTGTTCGAACTCGCCGGTAGCCAGGTAGGCCGACAAACGCGGACTTCGCACCAGGTTGGCGATCGGCTGACCGAGATCCCGATTGTTCGACAAGTCAAGCATGCGTTCGGCGGCGGCATTGAACCAGAGGATGTTGAAGTCACCGTCGAGCACCAGCGAGCCGTCCGGCATGGCCGCGGTCGATTCGCGGAATTCACGGATCACCCGGGCCAGGCGCTTCTTGCGCTTGTAGTAGCGTTTCTGGAGTCGGAAATAGTGCTCGAAAACTTCGCCCCAGATACCCCAGGATTCCGGCGGGTTGCGCTGCCGACCGGAATCCAGCCATTTTTCCAGGCGGGCAAGCTGCCACAGGTGCCGGCCCAGGACGACCAGCAGGGCCAGGGCAAGCCACCAGCCGGCACTACCCAACAGCGCTCCGAGCAGCAGCCCGGCAGCCAGCAGCCCGGCCAGCAGCACAAACTCGCTGCGCCAGGCTTTCGGCATCACTTTTTCCCCTTGACCGAGAACCGATAGCCGGCACCGCGCACGGTCTGGATGAAGCGATCCAGGGAAAAGGGCTTGAGCGCCTTGCGCAGTCGCAGGATGTGCACGTCCACGGTTCGTTCTTCCACGTACACGCCCCCGCCCCAGACCTGGTCGAGCAGCTGGGCGCGCGAGTAGACCCGATCCTGGTGAGTCATGAAAAACTTCAGCATGCGGAATTCGGTCGGCCCGAGGTCGATGGGCACATCATCGGCGAAGACGCGGTGACTGGCAACATTGAGGACCAGGCCGTCGGCCGCCACCTCGTTGTCCTCGTCGGCCGGCGAGGCCCTCCGCAGCACCGCCTGGATACGGGCCAGCAGTTCGCGCGCCGAGAACGGCTTGGTCACGTAATCGTCGGCCCCGCTGTCGAAACCGCGGACCTTGTCGTCTTCCATGCTGCGGGCGGTGAGCATGATGATCGGCAATTCGCGGGTTGCTTCGTCGCGCCGCAGAGAGCGCGCGAACTCCGGCCCGCTCTGGTCCGGCAGCATCCAGTCGAGCAGAATCAGGTCGGGGCGATGGTCGGCCAGGGCCACGCGTGCTTCCTGACAAGTGCCTGCCTCGAGGGTCTGGTAGCCGGCCCGCTCGAGGTTGAACACCACCATACGGCGGATCGCGTCGTCGTCTTCAACCAGCAGGATTCGCTGCATGTGCGCTCCTGTTCCTGTGCACAGGTCATGTTGCGCTATTGCACCAGCCGAGTATGACAGATCAATGAATCACTCCGCCCCACCGGCCCCGACAGGCCGGGACAGGGTTTCGCGGAGCGAATCCAGCAGGCGCTGGCGCAGTTGGGGTGGCTCGACGATGTCCACGTCCGGACCGTAGCGGCGGATTTCCATCAGCAGCTCGCGATCGTTGCCGTAGGGCACCTGGAGTTCGTAGCGGCCGTCGTCCAGCCAGCTCCCCTGCTGATCCGGGTGCCAGATCTCCTCGGCCGCCCAGCGCGCCGCTTCGGCGCTGAAGTGCAGTCGGGCCAGGTGTTCGGCCGGCCCGGAAAAAATGCCGAAGGCGGCATCGAGGTGCTGGCGCAGGGTCTCCTCGTCGATCTCGCGGCTGACCTCGTCGAGTTTTTCCATGTCCCGGATTCGCTCCAGGGCGAAACTGCGCAAACCGTCTGCATCATGGCACCAGGCGTCCAGGTACCAGCGGTCGCGGTAGCTGGTCAGGCGCTGCGGCGAAACGGTCCGGCGGCGAGTCTGGTCGCGGCGCCGACCGTGGTATTCGATGACCAGCCGGGTGCGCTGGAACAAGGCACCCAGCATGTTCTCGAACAACGCGCTGGGGACGGGGCGTCCAGCGTCCTTGCGGATGCGGATGCGTTCGGGCTGGGCGGAAAAATCCAGGCCCTGGCGGTCCAGCAACTGGTTGATCCGGTTCTGCACCCCCTGCAGTTCGTCTTCCAGCAGGCCCGGCTGCACGTCTCCGAGCACCTGACGGGCCAGCAGCAGGGCCTGCAGCTCCTCCGGACTGATCCACAAACCGGGAAGCTCGAAATGCCCGGCCAGGCTGCGATCGTAGTAAAAACCCCGGGTTTGCTCGTCCTGCTCCAGCGGCGCACCGAGCCGGTCGCGCAACTCGGCGACCAGGCGGTACAGGGTCGCCTGGCTGCAGCCGAGCTCGTCCATCAGAGCCTGGCGCGAAATCGGCGTACGGCGCGCCCTGAGGATATCGTGCAGGTGGTACAGACGCTCGCGCCGCGACATGCCGCCTCAGTCGGGGGAGTCGCCGCAGGCCTGGCAGAGACCGTAGATTTCCAGGACCTGGTGCTTGGCGCTGAATCCATGCCGACGAGCCGTCTCGGTCAACGCATCGGCCAGATCGTGATCGTGAATTTCCAGGACCGTCTGGCACTGCTCGCAGATCAGGAACTGGCCCTGGTGCTGATGCTGGGGATGGATACAGCTGACGAAAGCGTTGAGGGTTTCCAGGCGGTGAATGAAATGATTCTCGAGCAGGAAATCCAGCGCCCGGTAGATTGTCGGCGGGGCGGCCCCGGGGCGCTCGCGCTTGAGATCATCGAGCAGGTCATAGGCCTTGACCGGGCCGTCGGCGGCCATCACCAGTTCCAGCACGCGGCGCCGCGTCGGGGTCAAACGCAAGCCGCGCGAGCGGCACTTGCCCTCGATCTCGGTCATGACCTGGCTGGTATTCATTCTCCGATTCTAGCAGCAGTCGCAAGCCGGTCAGGTTGCTGCAGCAACCCGTGCTTCGATCCAGGCCAGCGCGCGCTCGATCCGGGCCAGGCTGCGCTCGCGCCCGACCAGCCACAGGGTCTGGTTGATCGCCGGCGACTGGCCATGACCGGTCAGGGCCACGCGCAGCGGCATGCCGATCTTGCCGAAGCCGATGCCCAGCTCATCGGCGGTTTCCTGGACGGCGCTTTGAAGCGCATCAGGCTCCCATTCGGCTACCCCGGCCAGCCGTCCGGACAGAGCCTGAAGGGCGTCGGCCGCGACCGGCCGCAGGTGTTTTTTGGCCGCACCGGCTTCGAATGCATCGAACTCCTGGTAAAAAGATCGACTCTGCTCGACCAGCTCGGTCAGGGTGTCGAAGCGTTCGGCCTGGACCTCCAGGAGCCTGGCCGGCTCCGGTCCGGAGGCCGGGTTGAGGCCGGCTCGTTCCATGTGCCAGAGCAACTCCACCAGGACCTGGTCCCGGTCGCCCTCGCGCAGGTAGTGCTGGTTGAGCCACTTGAGCTTTTCGGTATCGAACCGCGAGGCCTTGCGGTTGACGTCTTCGATCCGGAACAACTCCACCAGTTCACTGCGCGCAAAGACCTCCTGGTCGCCGTACGACCAGCCCAGTCGGGCCAGGTAGTTGATCATCGCGTCGGGCAGGTAGCCGAGTTCACGCCAGGCCATGACGCCGACCGCGCCGTGACGCTTGGACAGGCGCTGGCCGTCATCGCCCAGGATCATGGGCACGTGGGCAAAGTCCGGCGGCTCGGCCCCGAGTGCGCGGTAGATATTGATCTGGCGCGGCGTGTTGTTGATGTGGTCGTCGCCGCGAATCACCAGGTTGATCCGCATGTCGATGTCGTCGACCACCACGGCGAAATTGTAGGTCGGCGTGCCATCGGCACGCAGAATGACCAGATCATCGAGCTCTGCATTCTCGACCTCGATCCGCCCCCGCACCCGATCGTCGAACGCAACCGTTCCGTCGTGCGGATTGCGGAAGCGAATCACCGGCTCGATGCCCTCCGGGCGATCGGTGCGATCGCGGCAGTGGCCGTCGTAGCGCGGCTTCTGACCGGCCGCCATGGCCTCCGCGCGCAGGCGCTCCAGGCGCTCGCGCGAGCAGTAGCAGCGGTAGGCCAGGCCTGCCGCCAGCAGCCCATCAACCGCCTCCTGGTAGCGTTCCATCCGCTCGCTCTGGTAATGCGGACCCTCGTCGTAGTCCAGCCCCAGCCAGGCCATGCCGTCGAGAATGGCCTGCACCGAGGCCTGGGTCGAGCGCTCGCGGTCGGTGTCTTCGATTCTCAGGACAAACTCGCCGCCGGTCGCCCGCGCCGCCAGCTGGCAGAACAGCGCCGTGCGCGCGCCGCCGATGTGAAGAAAACCGGTCGGGGACGGCGCGAAGCGCGTGCGTATGGGGGCAGACTGGGAGGACATCGCAACAGGCCTTGGCTGGTAAAAAGCGTGCCATTGTATCTGATCCCGATCACGACGAAGGCCACCGGAATGGGCTATAAGGGGCCCACGATTCCACCTTCGGGACGATGGCAGCTGCCACCAGTACAATCGGGCATGAACCGGAACGACCGCGAACATTTCACCCCGCAGGACCGGATCCGGGTCCGGCGTCGCCTGTCCTGGCGAGGAAAGGTGCCGATGATCGATCGCCTGGTCATGGCGGTCGCGGTGCTGTTGTTCGGACTGTCCGGCAACACCGGCCTCAGTCACGTCGAACAGATCCAGGCCCGCGGCGGCCTGGTCATGCTGACCCTGAACGGCGCCAGCACCTACTTCATCGGCCCCGAGGGCGAAACCGGTTTCGAGTACGAACTGGCCAGACATTTTGCCGACCGCATCGGCGTGCCCCTGGACGTGATCCCGGTGGCCACCATCGCCGACCTGATCCCCTATCTTCAGGCGGGGCGCGGAGACTTCATTGCCGCCAACCTGTCGCAGACCACCGAGCGCATGGCCAAGCTGCGCTTCGGGCCGGTCTATGAACAAGTCCGGCCGGTCGTGATTTACCGTCGCGGCAGTCTCCGGCCACGAACCCTGGAAGATCTGGGCGACGGCAGCCTGGTCATCCCGGCCGGAACGACCTACCCGGCCTTGCTGCAACAGGCCGACGTCGAACTGACCTGGCGGGAAGACGAGGAAGCCAGCATCGAGGATCTGCTCGAGGCGGTCAGCAACGAGATCATCGACTACACCATCCTCGACTCCAACGTTTTTGAACTCAACCGACGCTTTTTTCCCGCCCTGCGTCAGGCCTTCGAGCTTCCCCAGATCCAGGAACTGGCCTGGGCAGCCCGCCACGACGACGACGACAGCCTGGTCCAGGAGATGCGCGAGTTCTTCCACGACCCCAACGGGCAGGAACTCATTGTCGACTTGCGTCAGCGCCACTACGACCACGTCGAGGCCTACGAACCGGTCGGCACGTTTACTTTCATGCGCCAACTGCGCGATCGGCTACCGCCCCTGCGCGCCCTGTTCGAGCGTGCCGCCGAAGACTATGACCTGGACTGGCGGCTGCTGGCGGCGGTCGGTTACCAGGAGTCGCACTGGGATCCGGCGGCCGTTTCGAGAACGGGCGTGCGCGGCATCATGATGCTGACCCAGCGCACTGCCCGCCAGGTCGGTATCGAAGACCGCCTCGACCCGGCCCAGAGCATCGAGGGCGGCGCCCGTTACCTGCGTTCGATCATCGATCGACTGCCGGAACGGATCGAGCACCCCGACCGCCTGTGGCTGGCCCTGGCCGCCTACAACGTCGGCTTCGGCCATCTCGAAGACGCGCGGGTTCTGACCCAGCGCCGCGGCGGCGACCCGGATCGATGGCTGGACGTGCGCGACAGTCTGCCGCTACTGACCCAGGAACGCTGGCACCGCCAGACCCGCTTCGGCTACGCACGCGGGTACGAACCCGTCCACTTCGTCGAAAATATCCGCACCTTCTACGAAATCCTGCTGTGGATGGATGCGCGCGAACATCACCTGCTGGCCGGGACGCCGGCCCGGGACGAGG
>REEW01000073.1 GCA_007694885.1 Wenzhouxiangella sp.
TCAGCCCCAGCAGCGAGCTGGAAAACCCCTCCAGCTCCCCGCGCACGCCCAGCAGGGTGCCGAGCAACCCGTTGCCGACCAGGATGACGGCAATCCCGATCAGCAGCGTGGCGATGGCGATGATGGCTTGCATCGTTTCGTATTGATCAAGGGTTGGTCAGTCCGGGCCAGAGTAGCACTGACGGACCGGTTCGCGTCCTCAGGTTTACGGAAGAAACAGCGCCTGCAGATCGTTCAGGTAACGCGCGCCCTTTTCGGTGCGGTGGAGGTGGTCGGTCTCGACCTCGACCAGGCCAAGTTCGCGGGCCTGGTGCAGCGGCTCACCCAGGCACTCGCGCGCCAGGCCGGTGCGGTCCTCGAATTCCGCCAGGGGTACGGGTTCGGCCAGGCGCAGGCGGTTGAGGAAGTATTCAAACACCCGATCCTCGGTGCCGACCGGGCGTTCTTCGGCAATGAAGCTCAGGTCCTCGGCGGCGTTCAGGTACGGGCGCGGGTGGGACTTGCGCCGGGTGCGAACAATCCGTTCCTCGGCCGGCAGGGTGATCTTGCCGTGGGCGCCGGCGCCGATGCCGATGTAGTCGCCGAAGCGCCAGTAGTTGAGGTTGTGGCGGCTGATCGCGCCGGGTCGGGCCCAGGCGGAGATTTCGTACGGCCTGAAGCCGGCCTCGGCCAGGCGCTGGCCGCAGGCATCCTGCATGTCCCAGGCCGCGTCTTCGGCCGGCAGCTGGGGTGGCCGGGCGGCAAACAGGGTATTGGGCTCGATGGTCAGGTGGTAGTGGGACAGATGCGCGGGCGCGAATTCCAGCGCCTGGTCGACGTCGGCCAGGGCCTGGTCGAGGGTCTGTCCGGGCAGTGCCCACATCAGGTCCAGGTTGAAATTGTCGAAGCCGGCCGCGCGCACCGAATCGATCGCCCGCCGGGCCTCGTCGCCGCCGTGAATCCGGCCCAGTGTTTTCAGGTGCCGGTCGTCGAAGCTCTGGATGCCCAGGCTGATGCGGTTGATGCCGGCGCTGCGGTAGTCCTCGAAGCGATCGTGCTCGACCGTGCCGGGGTTGGCCTCCATGGTGATTTCGGCATCCGGGGCCAGGCTCAGCCGGGCGCGCACCCCGGACAGCAGCCGGTCCATCGCCGCGGCCGGAAACAGGCTGGGCGTGCCGCCGCCGAGAAAAACACTGTGCACCACCCGCCCCCAGACCCGCGGCAGTTCCAGCTCCAGGTCGGCCAGCAGCGCGTCGATATAGGCCTCCTCCGGCAACGGCCCGGACAGCGCATGCGAGTTGAAATCACAGTACGGGCATTTCGCCACGCACCAGGGGAAGTGGATGTAGAGCGAGAGCGGGATCTGGCTGGAGAACCGGATTTCAGTTGCCAAGGGCTTTCTTCAGCAACGCTTGCCCGTGTTCGGTACCGAGCTTTTCTCCTCGTGCGGCCCGCAGCGCGAAGCGTGTTTGCGCATCGGCATCAGCCAGTAGCGCCGTGGCCATGTCATCGAACAATCGGTTGACGCTGGTCTGGCGTTGTCTGGCAAGTTCTTTCAACCGCTCGTATTTCTCATCGGGCAGTCTGATGGTAAGTGCGCTCATGGTTGGAATTCCTGCATCAGTTGTTCCGGAGTGCACACGGCAAATTGCTCGAATCGCATTTCACCCTGTCCGACGTCCGAGATGTTGCTGGTTACGATGCGCTGTGCATGGCCAGCGACCGCCAGTTCAATCAAGTGGTTGTCCGCTTCGTCCGGCAAATTGGGGCGCCAGCCAAAGTAGATTGGCGTCCACAGGCAGCGTGACAAAAAGACATCCAGCAGTTCGTTGCGTTCCTGGACGCTCAGCCTTGATTTGCGGTCTACGAAATCGCGCGACAGCACCGATTCAAACTCCAGGAACAATGCTGTACCCATCAATGGTGTCAGTCGGTCTGTGAAACACATTTCGATGACTTGCTGACAGCGAACGCGCCCCAGGCAGGCATCCACGAATACGTTGGTGTCGATCACTGCCTTCACGGCCTAATGGTGGCACGTGTGCCACCAAACGTCAATGCCGGTGAAGGAGACCGCTTCAGGGCGTTCGCAGTTCCTCGATCAACGCTTTCAACGCCTTGCCGCGATGACTGACCTGGGCTTTTTCGACCATCGACAACTCGGCCGCGGTGGCGCCCAGCTGGGGATCGAGGAACAGCGGGTCGTAGCCGAATCCGCCGTTGCCGCGCGGGGCTTCCAGGATGGTGCCGTACCAGGTGCCGGTGGCGATGATCGGGGCCGGGTCGCGGTGATGGCGCAGCAGGACCAGGCAGCAGAAAAACGATGCCGAGCGTCGCTCTTCGATCACCCCGGACAGCTTCTCGAGCAGCAGATCGTTGTTGTCGCGATCGCTGGCGTTCTCGCCGGCGAAGCGGGCCGAGTAGATGCCGGGCTGGCCTTTCAGCGCATCGACGACCAGGCCGGAATCGTCGCCCAGGGCCGGCAGGCGGGAGACCCGGGCCGCCTCGCGCGCTTTCAGCAGCGCATTTTCGACAAAGGTCAGACCGGTCTCGGCGACCGGCGCGATCTTGAAATCGCGCTGCGAGTGGACTGTCATGTGGAGCGGCTCGAGGACGTGCCGAAGCTCCTTGAGCTTGCCCTTGTTGCTGCTCGCCAATACCAGTTCTTCAGACCCCACGAAGCGAGTTCTCCTGGGCCTGGACCAGCTCCGCGATCCCTTTTTCGGCCAGGGCCAGCATGGCGTCGAGCTCATGGCGGTGGAAGGCGTGGCCTTCGGCCGTGCCCTGGATCTCGATCAGGCCGCCGCCGTCGTTCATGACCACGTTCAGGTCGGTGTCGGCGGTGGAGTCCTCGGCGTAGTCCAGGTCGAGCACCGCATCGCTGCCGAGCATGCCGACCGAAACGGCCGCGACCTGGCCGTGGACGGCGTTGCGCTTGATCTTGCCGGCGTCGAACAGCTTGTCGACCGCATCGACCAGGGCGACGTAGGCGCCGGTGATGGCGGCCGTGCGGGTGCCGCCGTCGGCCTGGAGGACATCGCAGTCCAGGGTGATGGAGCGCTCGCCGATGGCTTCCAGGTCGATCACGGCGCGCAGGCTGCGTCCGATCAGGCGCTGGATTTCCAGCGTTCGGCCGCCTTGCCGGCCGCGGCTGGCCTCGCGCTGGTTGCGGGTTCCGGTCGCGCGCGGCAGCATGCCGTACTCGGCCGTCACCCAGCCCGAGCCCTTGCCCCGCAGCCACGGCGGAACGCGCTCTTCCACGCTGGCCGTGCAGAGCACGCGGGTCGCGCCGCAGCTGATCAGTACCGAGCCCTCGGCGTGGCAGGTGTAGTGGCGTTCGATGACCACCGGACGCAACTGGTCCGGCGCCCGGCCGGACGGTCTGTTTCCCATGCAATGCTTTCCTTTTTCGCGGGCGGCAAGGTTACCATGACAGGCTATCTGAACCAGAGCATCGATACCGCCATGATTCGGAGCATGACCGCCTACGCCCAGCGCTCGGCCGAGGCCGGCAGCGGCCAGCTGACCTGGGAGCTGCGGTCGGTCAACCAGCGCTACCTGGACCTGAGCCTGCGCCTGCCCGAGGATTTCCGCATCCTCGAGCCGGATATTCGCCAGGCCTTCAAGCAGCGGGTCAACCGGGGCAAGATCGAGGCCGGCCTGCGCTTCCACGCCGACCCGGCGCTGGAATCGGCCCGCCTTCGACTCAACGAGGAACTGGCCGACGGCCTGGGCCGGCTGATTGGTCAGCTCGGTCGCCATACCCCGGGCGCGGCCCAGCCGGACATGGCCCATCTGCTTGGCTGGCCCGGCCTGGTCATCCAGGAGCGGCCGGACTTCGACTCCGAGCGCGGCGCCGCCATGGATCTGCTCGACCAGGCCCTGGCCGCCCTGGTCGAAGCGCGCGAGCAGGAAGGCCGGGCGATCGCCGGGATGATCGAGAGCCGGCTGGCCGGCATCGAGGCCCAGGTGGCGGAGGTGCGCAAGCATTTGCCGGCCATCCGCGCCGGGCTGGAACAGCGCTTTCGCGATCGCCTGGCGGCGTTGGAACACCCGGTCGACCCGGGTCGGATCGAGCAGGAGATCGTGCTCCAGCTGCAAAAGCTGGACGTGGACGAGGAACTGGATCGGCTGGCCGTCCACGTCGCCGAGATCCGCCGGGTCATGAACCTCGACGAGCCGGTCGGGCGGCGGCTGGATTTCCTGATGCAGGAACTCAATCGCGAGGCCAACACCCTGGGTTCCAAGGCCGCGGTGGTCGAGACCGGCCAGGCCGCGATCGAGCTCAAGGTCCTGATCGAACAGATGCGCGAGCAAATCCAGAATGTCGAGTAAGGGCGAGCTCTACGTCATCGCCGCGCCCAGCGGCACCGGCAAGACCAGCCTGATCCGGGCCTTGCTGGCGCGTTTGCCCGGGCTGGCGCTGTCGGTGTCCGACACCACCCGCCCGGCGCGGCGCGACGAAATCGACGGCCAGCAATACCATTTCGTCGATGTCGAGACGTTCCGCCGCGGCATTGCCGAAGGCCGCTACCTGGAACACGCCGAAGTGTTCGGGAATTTTTACGGCACCGCCCGCGATCGGGTCGAGGCGCTGTGGGCAAGCGGCCGGGATGCGCTGCTGGAGATCGACGTGCAGGGCGCCGAGCAGGTCATCCGGCACTTTCCGCAGGCCTGCACCGTCTTCATCCTGCCGCCATCCATGAGCACCCTGAAGGAGCGGCTCGAAAACCGCAATTCCGATGCCCCCGAGGTGATCCGCCGCCGGCTGGGCGAGGCGCGCCGAGAAATCGAAGCCTGCGGCAACTTCGGCTGGATGGTGGTCAATGACGATTTCGACCGCGCGCTGGCCGAACTGACCGCAATCGTCTCGGCCTGGCCGCTGCGGCGTTCGCGCCAGCAGGCCCTGGTTCGGCGCCTATTGGATGAAACGCCCGCGGGGCTTACAATACCCGATTGACATTGAAGGTTTAAGAGTTTCCCATGGCACGAGTTACCGTAGAAGACTGCATCGACGCGGTCCCCAATCGTTTTGAACTGGTCGTCACCGCAGCCCAGCGCGCCCGCATGATCGCCAATGGCGCCGATCCGCTGGTCGACGAGGAATCGGACAAGCCGACCGTCATCGCCCTGCGCGAAATCGCCGACGACAAGGTCAATGACGACAACATTGCCGAACTGCAGGCCGATCTCGATGCTCGCCTGGCGGCCATGCAGGCCGAAGTGCCGCCGCCGCCGGCCGACGACGACGACTGAGCGCCCGGCGCCGTTTCCGCCGCATGCTGCCGGCGCCGGTCCGTGAACTGAGGGATCTGCTCAACACCTATCTGGAACCCGAGCAGGTTGCCCTGGTGTTGCGCGCCTACGAAGCGGGCGCGGCCGCCCACGAGGGCCAGACCCGCCGCTCCGGCGAGCCTTACATCCTGCATCCGGTGGCGGTGTCGCGCATCCTGGCCGGGATGCGCATGGACCACCAGACCGTCGCCGCGGCCATTCTCCACGACACCATCGAAGACACCCCGGTCGAGCACGAGGACCTGGCCCGAGACTTCGGCGCCGACGTCGCCAAACTGGTCGAGGGGGTCACCAAGCTCGACAAGATGAAGTTCCGCACCCGGCTCGAGGCCGATGCGGAAAGTTTCCGCAAGCTGTTGCTGGCCATGAGCCGCGACCTGCGGGTGATCTTCATCAAGCTGGCCGACCGCCTGCACAATATGCGCACCATCGGCGCGATGGCGCCCGACGCACGCCGGCGGATTTCGCGTGAAACCCTGCAGATCTACGCCCCCATCGCCGAGCGCCTGGGCATGAACGCGCTCAAGGAAGACCTCGAAGAACTCGGCTTTGCCAATCTTTACCCGAACCGTCACAAGGTCATCGCCCAGCGCGTGGCCAAGCTGGCCGGCAACCGCCAGGAAGTGATTGATTCGATCACCGGCGACCTGAAAAAACGCCTGAGCGAGGCCGGTATTCCCTGTCGCATCGAGGGCCGGACCAAGACCCCGTACAGCATCTACTGCAAGATGCGCGACAAGAGCGTGCCCTACGAACGGGTCATGGACGTCTACGCGTTTCGCATCGTTACCCATTCCGAACCCCACTGCTACCAGGCCCTGGGCGTGGCCCACGCGCTCTACAAACCCAAGCCGGGCAGCTTCAAGGACTACATTGCCCTGCCCAAGGCCAACGGCTACCAGTCGCTGCACACGGTTCTGAACTCGCCCTTCGGCGTGCCGGTGGAAATCCAGATCCGGACCGAGGAGATGGACCTGGTCGCCGAAAAGGGTGCCGCCGCGCACTGGCTGTACAAGGCAACACCCGACCGCTCGACGGCGGTGCGTGCACGCGACTGGCTGCTGAAGCTGGTCGAGACCCAGTCGCGCGCGCCCGACTCGAGCGAATTCATGGACACGGCCCGGGCCGAGCTGTTTCCCGACGAGATCTTCGTGTTCACCCCCCGCGGCAAGATCATCGATCTGAAAGAGGAGGCTTGCGCGCTGGATTTCGCCTATGCCATTCACACCGACGTCGGCAACCAGGCGGTGGGCGCGCGCATCGACGGCCAGGCCATGCCGCTCAACACCCGCCTGGAAAACGGCCAGACGATCGAGATCATCACCCGCAAAGGGGCCCACCCGCAGCCGGAATGGCTGGAGTTCGTGGTCACCTCCAAGGCCCGCACCGCGATCCGCGGCCACATGAAAAACCTCGAGCAGGCCGACTCGGTGGCCATCGGCGACCGCTTGCTCGACGAGGCCCTGGGGCGCCGCGGCTATTCGCTGGAAACCATCTCGCAGCGGCGCCTGGACCGCTATTTGAAAAAGTCCGGCCTCGACCGCCTGGAGGATCTGCTGGTGCGCATCGCGCGCGGCGACCTGCTGGCAAGGGCCGTGGCCGGCAAGCTGTTGCCGCTGACTCAGCGCCATCGGCGCGTACCCGATGACGGGGAGGCCAGTCTGACCATCGGTGGCGATGAAGGCAGCGCGGTAATCTATGCCAGCTGTTGCCACCCGATCCCGGGCGATCCGGTCATGGGGTATCTGTCGCCGGGCAAGGGCGTTGTCATTCACCGCCAGCGTTGCCCGAACGTGCCGGAACTGCGGAAGAACCATCCCGACCGCTGCCTGAGCGTCACCTGGGAGCCCCTGATCCATGGGCATTTCTCGGTTGCCCTGGAGTTGATCACGGTCAACGGCCCGGGCGTGCTGGCTTCGATTTCGGCCGCGCTCGGCCAGATCGGGGCCAATATCGAGCAGGTCGACCAGAGTCGCTCGACCCGCGAGACGGCCGCCCTGCGCTTTGTATTGAGTATTACCGGTCGCGATCAGCTGGCCCGGGTGATGCGCCGCCTGCGACGCAACCCCAATGTCATGCGAATCAGTCGTGAACTGGCCTGAATGAACTGCCGAGGACCGAATCAATGAAACGTCGCACCAAGATCGTTGCCACCCTGGGCCCGGCCACCGACGAGCCGGACGTTCTCGAGCGTCTGCTGGCCGCCGGCTGCGACGTCGTTCGGGTGAATTTCTCGCACGGCGACCCTCAAACGCACGCCCGCCGCATCCGCACGGTGCGCGCGGCGGCGCGCGAGCTGGATACCGATGTGGCCGTCATGGCCGACCTGTCCGGCCCGAAAATCCGGATCGATCGCTTTCGCGATGGCTCGGTCCGGCTCGAGGTCGGGCAGCCATTTACTTTGTATGCGCGCACCAACCCGCCGGCCGGCGACGAGCACGGCGTGGGCGTGACCTACCTTGGGCTGGTCGATGACGTCAGTCCCGGCAGCGAGCTGTTGCTCGACGATGGTCTGATCGCCCTGCAGGTCGAGCGCGTCGAAGGCGATGCCATTCACTGCGTTGCCCTGACCGCCGGTCGGCTGTCGGATCGCAAGGGTCTGAACCTGCGCGGCGGCGGCTTGTCGGTTCCGGGCCTGGCCGAGGCCGATGCCGCCGACATCGAGCGGGCTGCGGAATGGCAGGTCGACTACCTGGCGGTTTCGTTTCCGCGCAACGCGGACGACATCGAGCAGGCCCGACGGCTGCTGCGACAGGCGGGCAGCGATGCCGGCCTGGTGGCCAAGATCGAGCGGACCGAGGCCATCGAGAACCTAGAAAGCATCATCGATGCCTCCGATGCGGTGCTGGTCGCGCGCGGTGACCTGGGGGTGGAGATCGACGAGGCGGAACTGCCGGGCCTGCAGAAACGCATCATCGCAACGGCCCTGGAGCACAACCGGGCCGTGATCACCGCCACCCAGATGATGCAGTCCATGGTCGAAAGCCCGATCCCGACCCGGGCCGAGGTGCTGGACGTGGCCAACGCCGTCATCGACGGAACCGACGCGGTCATGCTCTCGGCCGAAACCGCGGTCGGGCGGCACCCGGTGCGGGTCGTCGAGGCCATGGGCCGGATCTGCGAGGGCGCCGAGCGCCACGTCCAGGCGCACGTGCCCTCGCGGCGGATGAACGTGCGCGCCGAGCGCACCGACCAGGCCATTGCCATGGCCGCGATGATGACGGCCAACAACCTGCCGGTCCAGGCCATTATCGCGCTGACCGAATCGGGCTCGACCGCCCAGTGGCTGAGCCGGGTGCGCTCGCCCGCGCCGATCATCGCCTTGAGTCCCAACCGCGCCTCGCTGCGGCGCATGCGTTTGTTTCAGCACGTCTACCCGCTGTTCTTCCCACCCATCAACGATGAACCGACCGACGCCGGCATTGCGCGCGCACTCGACCATGTCAGATCCTCCGGGCTGCTGGGCGCCGGCACCCGGGTGCTGATGACCCTGGGCGATCGCCAGGGCGTGCCCGGCGGGACCAACACCCTGAAAATACTGCAAATCTGATCCCCTTCCGGGCGTGGCCCGGAGCGGCCCGCGTTGTCTTGCGTTGTCTTGCGTTGTCAGCCGTGTGGGGTATACTGAAAGGTCTACCGGGGTCTTACGTAATTCGGACCCGATCAAGACACGATCGCGTGGGGCGGTCGGAAGGTCAAGCGCCGGGGGGCGGATCGGGGCGTCAGGCGCCAAGGGGTTTTAGGCAATGCGCAGCAATGCGATTTGGCGACCGCCGCGACGGTGTCAGGCCGGTCATGGCGTGGGACGGTGCGAACCGCGCGCCGGGCCGGCCGACCGCGTCGGCGACAAATGATCATTTCCAGCCCGATCCGGCCCCGGCGTCGGGCCTATCTCGTGCTCTGGCTGATCGCCCTGGCACTGGCCGGGCTGGCCGTGTGGTTGTTCCAGGCCCAGCACCGATCGGCGGTGAACGACCTGCTGAGTCAGCACCGAACCTCGGTGGAGTTGAGTTGGCGAGCGGTGAAGTTCCCGCAGGGCAATCACGTTGCCACCTACTTCGATCAGCACGTGATGACGCCGCAGACCCTCGAGTGGCTGGCCCTGGCCCAGGAAGTGGGTCGTCGTGACGAGGCCCGGGAAGGTCTGCGTCGTCAGTTGCTGCCGCTGGTTGAACAGTTGCGCGAGCGCGGCATCAGTCCGGTTCATTTCCATTTGCCCGATGGAGTGACCCTGCTGCGGTTTGACCGGCCGGAGTACTTTGACGACCCGGTGTTCGAGATTCGCGAGTCGGTTCGCCGGGCCAACCAGCTGCTGCAGCCGGCGCACGGTTTCGAGCTCGGCCGCTTTTCGTTCGCCTATCGCAACGTATTCCCGATCGTCGACGAACAGCACGGCCACCTCGGCAGCGTCGAGTTCAGCCTCGATTACGCGACATTTCTGAAGGATCTGCGTGCCCTGTGGCCGCAGTATGAGTTCGAGCTCGTCGTCCGGCAAGACCTTGCCCGCGAGGTTCTGGCCGATGGTGACTACTCGTTCGAACAGGTATGGGCAGGCTCTCCTCGCTTCGTGACTGAACCGGGTGCCGGCCGGCCGGATGCGCAGGAACGGGTTTCATCGCCCGTCAACGTAGAGTGGCTGCTGGGCGGTGTGAGCGCCGAACCGGCCTTGCGGGCACGGATCGAAGCGGCCGGTGTCGACGTGTTTCGCGTACCCGTTGGCGATCCCGACTACGTTGTCACCCAGACGCCGTTGATCGATCCGGCCGGGCAGACCGTCGGGCTGCTGTTGTCGTACGCTCAAGAGCCGGCGCTGCGGCGTCTGGATGCCGGCTTCTGGGTCAACGCCACGCTCGCCGTGCTGGCGATTGTTATTCTGGCCCTGGTCAGTCATCGCTTGCTGCTGATTGCATCGCAGAAATTCGGCGAACGCCGGCGGTTGAACATGATCACCCGCTCGATCGGTCAGGGCCTGTACGTGGCCGACGGCGAGGGAGTGATTACCGAGATCAATCCCACGGCCTGCAACCTCCTCGGCTACGACAGCCACGAACTGGTCGGACAGTCGGCCCATCAGGTTTTTCATGTGGCCGAAGAGTTGCCGTCCGAAGACCCGAAAAAATGTCCGATCCTGGCAGCGACTTCTCGCGGCGAACGCTTTACCGGCGAACGGCAATTCCGGCGCAAGGACGGCAGGATTCTCGATGTCTCCGTCACCAGCGTGCCGAACGAGAACCTGGCCGGGTCGGTGACCCTGTTCGACGACATCAGCCGGCAAAAGACAAGCGAACGCCAACTCAAGCAGATCGCCCACTACGACGTCCTGACCGGTCTGCCCAATCGGGCATTGCTGGCCGACCGACTGAGCCTTGCCATGGCCCGGGCGCGGCGATCCGGTGTCCCGCTCGCGCTGGTCTTTCTCGACCTCGACGGCTTCAAGGAGGTCAACGATACCCACGGTCACGACATCGGAGACCGGCTGCTGGTGCGCCTGGCTCGGCGCATGCAGCACAGTCTGCGCGAGACCGATACCGTCGCCCGGATCGGCGGAGACGAGTTTGCCGTGGTCCTGGCCGACAGCGGCGATCCGGATACTTTCGGGCGCCTTCTGGGTCGCCTCTTGCAGGCTCTGGCCCAGCCGGAAGTGGTCGAGGGCAAGGAGCTGCAGGTGACCGCCAGTGCTGGAGTCAGCACGTACCCCCAGGCCGAAGACATTGATGCCGATCAACTGTTGCGTCAGGCCGATCAGGCCATGTACGAGGCCAAGCTGGCCGGCAAGAATCGCTACCGGGTTTTCGATGTGGACGGACACGTTCAGCTGCGCGGTCGCCATCAACAGATCGAGCGGTTGCGCCAGGCCCTCGAAGACGACGAACTCCGGCTGTATTACCAGCCGCGAGTGCACTTGCGCAGCGGAGAGTTGCTCGGATTCGAGGCCTTGCTGCGCTGGCAGCACCCCACGGCCGGCCTGCTGCATCCGGCCGCCTTCCTGCCGCTGGTGCGGTGGCACGAGTTGGAAATCGACATCGGGCGCTGGGTTCTTCGATCCGTGCTGGGGCAGATGAGCCGTTGGCGTCAGCGCGGGCTGAATCTGCCGGTCAGCATCAATATCGCCGGTGAGCATCTTCAGCGCCCCGAATTCATCAGCGAACTGGACCGGGCGCTGGCCGAGCACCCCACACCGCCAAAGCGGCTGCAGCTGGAAATCGTCGAAAGCAGCGCGCTGGAGGATATCGAACAGATCTGCAGGGTCATCGAAAGCTGCGCGCAACTGGGGGTCAGCGTGGCTCTGGACGACTTCGGTACCGGGTATTCCTCCCTGACCTATTTGAAGCGCCTGCCGATTCGAACCCTCAAACTCGATCAGAGCTTCGTGCGTGGCATGCTCGATGATCCGGAAAATCTTGCCATTGTCGACGGCATTCTCAATCTGACCCGGGCTTTCGGCCTGGAAGCCATTGCCGAGGGCGTCGAAACCGTGGAGCAGGGGCGGGCCCTGCTGCAACTGGGCTGCGAGCGTGCTCAAGGCTATGCGATTGCCCGGCCCTTGCCTCCATCGGGCGTCGAACCCTGGTTGAAACAATGGCAGGTGTATCCGGAGTGGGCTCAAACCAGCAAGCTGGGAGAGCCGGATCGCGAGGCCCTCTACGCCCTGGTCGAACACCGGGCGTGGATGCTCGGACTCGAGGCCTATCTCAACGACGTTGCCCCGAAACCGCCTCAACCGCATCTGTCGCGGCCGCGCCTGGCCAGACACCTGGGCGGCGATTCGCACCGGCGCGGCCGCAAGCCCGGGCCTTCGCGCCTGAGCCAGCTGCACGCGGCCTTGCATGCGCTGGCCGAAGAGCTGGTTGCGGTCAGGCACAAGCAGGATCGTCATGCCGCCCTCAGCCGCCTGTCCGAACTCGAACCGTTCAGCCGCGAGTTGAAGGACTTGCTGGAAGGGTTGATTCGACCCTGAAACGCCGTTCGGCCAATCATCGTCCGAAACCTGCTTCTCAAGCGTGACCCCGAGGGCCGGCGGTGGCTACAATAGTGGTTCTTTCAACTGACATTGCAGGCAGGAGCGGACATGACGGATCGACTAGAGCAACTCGTGGAAATTGCCCAGGCACTGGTGGCCCCCGGCAAGGGAATTCTGGCCATTGACGAATCCGGCGGCACGATCAAGAAGCGCTTCGACAGTGTCAAGATCGAAAGCACCGAGGCCAACCGTCTGGACTACCGCTCCATGATGTTGACCACGCCGGGCCTGGGGGAGCATATTTCCGGCGCCATCCTGTTCGACGAGACCATTCGCCAGAAAATGGCGGACGGCACCCCACTGGTCGAGCTGATGGAAAGAGCCGGCATTCTGCCCGGCATCAAGGTCGACATGGGCGCCAAGGATCTGGCCGGGTTTGACGGCGAAAAAGTCACCGAAGGCCTGGACGGCCTGCGCGAGCGGTTGGCCGAGTACGCCGAACTGGGCGCGAAGTTCGCCAAGTGGCGGGCGGTGATCACCATCGGCGACGACATTCCCTCGCGTGCCTGCATCGACGCCAACGCTCACGCCCTGGCCCGCTATGCCGCCTTGTGCCAGGAAGCGGGGATCGTCCCCATCGTCGAGCCGGAAGTGTTGATGGACGGCGATCATGACCTCGACACCTCTTTCGACGTCACCGAAGCGGCGCTGAAGGCCCTGTTCAGCCAGCTCTATGAACAAAACGTCATGCTCGAAGGCACCGTGCTCAAGCCCTCCATGGTCATTTCCGGCAGCAGTGCAAGTGATCGCGCCGGCGTCGAGGAAGTGGCCGAGGCCACCGTCGACTGCCTGCTCAATGCCGTCCCGGCCGCCACTGCCGGTGTTGTGTTCCTGTCCGGCGGCCAGGGCGACGTCGAAGCCACCAACCACCTGGACGCCATGAACAAGATGGGCGACATGCCCTGGCCCTTGAGCTTCTCCTACGGCCGCGCCCTGCAGGCCGAGTGCCTCGCGACCTGGGCCGCCGACCCCAAGGGCAATCGCGAACGCGCCCAGCAAATCCTCCTCCACCGCGCCCGCATGAACGGCCTGGCGGCGTTGGGTGAGTGGAGCGAGGAGGAAGAGGAAGGGTAGGATTTTAGGGTTCAGG
>REEW01000076.1 GCA_007694885.1 Wenzhouxiangella sp.
TTCAAGCTCGACGACGTTCGCGACGCCCTCGGCGAGGCCGGGGTGACCGGCATGACGGTCAGCGAAGTCAAGGGTTTCGGTCGGCAAAAAGGCCACACCGAGCTCTACCGCGGCGCCGAGTACGTGGTTGATTTCCTGCCCAAGCTCAAGCTCGAGATCGTCGTGCCCGACGACCAGGCCGAACGCGTGGTCGAGACCATCGTCGAGACGGCGGCCTCGGGCAGGATCGGTGACGGCAAGATTTTCGTCTCCTCGATCGAGCGCGCCGTGCGCATCCGCACCGGCGAAGAGGGCGACGACGCGCTTTGAGTCGCCCGGTCCAACCCTGCTTACTGGAGTTTTCAGAAACGATGAGTTTTTCGATTCGCGCCGCTGCGGCGCTGATGTTTGTCTTCGTGCTGTCGGCCTGCACCGGCGACGAGCCGCCGGCGTCGCTGAGTGCCGGCCCGGAACATCGCGTGGCCACCGGCACCGATCCCCACAGCTTTGCCGAATACGAAAAAGTGCGGATCCGCCACCTGACCCTGGATCTGGACGCCGACCTGGGCGCGCGCACCTTGTCCGGCCACGTCGTACTGGAACTGGACCGGGTCGAGCCGGGGTTTCAGCGCCTGGTTCTCGACAGCCGCGATCTGAACATCCGGGACGTCAACGCCGTTCGTCCGGACGGCGAGTACCTGCCGGTTTCCTGGCGCTTCGGCGCCGATCACGGTCACCTCGGCAGGCCGCTGGTGATTGTGCTGCCGGCCGGCATCGAACAGCTGCGGATCGATTACACCACCTCGCCGGAGGCGTTCGGCCTGCAGTGGCTGGACGGAGAACAGACCTCGTCGGGGCGGCCGTTCATGTTTTCCCAGAGCCAGCCGCACTATGCCCGGACCTGGGTGCCGCTGCAGGACACCCCGGCCGTGCGCTATACCTTCGATGCCACCATTCGCGGGCCGCGCGATCTGATGGTGGTCATGGGGGCGGCGGGCAACGAGTTCGAGCGCAACGACACCGGCGAGTACCGATTCGAGATGCCCGAGGCGATCCCGTCGTACCTGATGGCGATCGCCATCGGCGACCTGGTCTTTGCCGAGACCGGGCCGCGCACCGGCATTTACGCCGAGCCGCAGTGGATCGACGCCGCGGCCGAGGAGTTCGACGTCCTCGAAGAGATGGTCGAGATCGGCGAAAACCTCTACGGGGATTACCGCTGGGGCCGCTACGACCTGCTGGTTTTGCCGCCGAGTTTTCCGTTCGGGGGGATGGAAAATCCGCGCCTGTCCTACATCACCCCGACCATCATCGCCGGCGACGGCAGCCTGCTGGCCCTGGTCGCGCACGAGCTGGCCCATTCCTGGTCGGGCAACCTGGTCACCAACGCCGCCTGGCGTGATCTGTGGCTGAACGAGGGTTTCACGGTCTATTTCGAAGCCCGCATCATGGAAGAGCTCTACGGCCGAGAGGTTCGGGACCAGCTGGCCAAGCTGTCCTGGGACGGGCTGATGGAAACCCTGGAAGTGGTCGAAGAGCGCGATCGGCAACTGGTCCGCGACCTGTCGGAGCGCGACCCGGAGCAGGCCTTCATGCGCGTGCCCTACGACATGGGCCGGTTTTTCCTCGACTGGATGGAGCACCGCGTCGGGCGCGAGGTCTTCGATCAGTTCCTGCGCGACTACTTCGATCATTTCGCCTTTCAGTCGATCACCAGCGAGGATTTTCGCGCCTACCTGGAGCAGCACCTGGTCGCCGAGTCCGGCGACCTGCTGACCATGGCCGAGGTTGACCAGTGGCTGTACGAGCCGGGCATGCCGCAGGTCGCCTTCGAGATCCGGCCGGAATCGGACGCGTTCAGTGCGGTCGATGACTGGCGCGAGCGCTGGCTGGCCGGCGAAGTCGATCTTCAGGATCTGCCGGCCGACGACTGGTCGGTCTACCAGTGGCAGCACTTTCTCAACGGCCTGGAGGGTCGTCTGGACAGCGAGACCATGGAATCGATGGACGAACGCTTCGACCTGGTCTCGCAGCAAAATCACGAAATCCTGTTTCTGTGGCTGATGCGCTCGATCGAGGCGGAGTACGCGCCGGGCATCGAACGCCTGGAGACCTTCCTGCTTGAAGTCGGGCGCAACAAGTTCACCCGGCCGCTCTACGCCGCCCTGGCCGAAAGCGAGTGGGGCCGGGACTGGGGCATCGAGGTGTATCAGCGGGCCCGGCCCGGCTACCATCCGCTGACCCGCCAGGCCTCCGAGCGCGCGCTGGGACTTTGACCTGCCCTTGATCCGGACCGGGGGTCGGCCGCTATAATAAGGACCAATTCAATCCTGTTTCGGCGGATCTGACCTCAAATGTTCAGCAATTCCTACAAGCCGGTTTGCTTCGAAAGAGACTGCGAAGCCGTGATGGTGCCCGAGGGCACCGCGGTCGAACTGCCCAGCGGCACCACCGGCTACATCACCCAGTCACTGGGGGGCAGCTTCACGATTTACGTCGACGGTCGCCTGTTTCGGCTGGCCGGCGAGGACGCCGATGCCATCGGCAAGGAGCCGCCGCCGGCTCCCCAACTGCCCGAGAATGCCAGCGACAAGGACGTCGAAGACCTGGTCTGGGCCCAGTTGCGCACCATCTTCGACCCGGAAATCCCGATCAACATCGTCGACCTTGGCCTGATCTACGAGTGCAACATCGGTCGCGGCGAGGCCGGCGAACGCCAGGTCGACATCGCCATGACCCTGACCGCGCCCGGTTGCGGGATGGGCGAGATCCTGGTTGCCGACGTGCGCGATCGGCTCCGGATCATTCCGACGATCGGCGAGGTCCATGTGGCCTTGACCTTCGACCCGCCGTGGAGCCAGGCCATGATGTCCGAGGCCGCCCGGCTCGAGGTCGGAATGTTCTAGAAATGGCCCCAAACCGGCCGCCGCAACTCCGGCGACCGGTTTCAGTGCGCTTTTTACCCTCGATAGCTCAAGGCCACGAACAGCGCGCGCCGGGCGGCGTTGAAGCCGAAGGCGGGTTCATAGACGCGGTCGCCGGCGTTTTCCAGGCGGCCTTCCAGGCGCAGCGATTCGCTCAGCTGCCAGCCGCCGCGCAGGTTGATCAGAACGTGCGAGGGCAGATCCACCCGGCCGACGTCGACCCGTTCCCCGACATAGACCAGTTCGGCGCCCAGCCAGTGGCCGCCGTTGAACAGACGATCCAGGCTAATTGACGCCTTCTCGTCCGGCCGCCGCAGCAGGGCCAGGCCGCTGTCGCGGTCTTCGGCCTCCTGCCAGGTCCACTGGGCCCGGCCGCGCCAGCGCTCGGATTCCAGGCGATAGGCCAGCTCGGCGCCCTGGATGCGGGCCCGGCGGACGTTGATCGCCTGGAAGTCCTCGCCGGCAAAATCGATCAAATCGTCGATACGCGTCTGGAACAGGCTCAGGCTCAAGCCGCCGACGGCGGCAAACTGCCAGTCGGCCCCGGCTTCCAGCGAGACCGAGGTTTCGGGGTCCAGGTCCGGGTTGCCGGCAAAGGCGCCGAAAAAGCCGGGCGAGAACAACTGGCTGAAGTTCGGCGCCCGGAACGCCCGGCCGGCCGAGGCGAACACCCGCCAGTCCTCGCCCGGTCGCCAGCCGGCGGCCAGGTTTCCGGTCAACGCGCTGCCGAACAACTCGTCGCGGTCCGCGCGCAGGCTGACCTCGTAGTCCAGCGCCCCCCGGCGCGCGTCGACCCCCGTCCAGGCACCGAGGTTGGAACGCGAATCCGACCAGTTGCCGCGCTCTACCGCGGACTCCTGCCAGGCGTCCACCCCGACCAGCCAGGCCGACTGCGGGCCCAGCGTTCGTTCGCCGATCAGCCCGGCCTGCAGGCGCCGGGTGTTGTTCTCGGAGCGTCCGAATGCGGTCTCGGTATCGAGGCGGTCGCGATACAGGCCGGTCGAGCCCGACCAGCGCCAATCACCGGTCGGGTCGAGCTGGTATTCGACCCGGGCAGCGTAGTTGCTGACCTCCGAGACCCCCTGGTCGAACTCGATCTCGCCGTCGCTGAGTCGGCCAGACCAGATCAGGTCGCCGCTGCCGAGCCGGCTGGATCCGCCGCCGGCCGCGCTGAACAGTTCCAGCCCGTCGTCGTCCGGGTCGAAGGCGAAACCGCGCTCGTTCTGGGAGGAAAATCCGCCGACCCGGCGTCCGGCCAGGGTCAGCCCGGCCGCCGGTCCGCCGAAGCTGGCGCTCAGACTGCGATCGCGGTAGCGACCATAGGCGGCGCGCACGCTGGTGCCATCGGCCTGGCGGGTAAAGATCTGGATCACGCCACCGATGGCGTCCGATCCCCAGCGCGCCGCGCGCGGGCCGCGCACGATCTCGATGCGCTCCACGATGGCCGGATCGATCAGCTCCCAGGCGAAGGCCCCGGTGCCGGCAGCGGCCACGCGCACACCGTCGATCAGAACCAGGACATGGTTGGAGTTCGACCCGCGCAGGAACAGGCTGGTCTGACCGCCGGGTCCGCCGGTGCGGACCACGTCCACGCCGGCCTGCTGGCGCAGCAGTTCCAGCAGATCCGGGGCCTGCGACAGTTCGATGTCGGCGCGGGTGACCACGCTGGTCCGGGCCAGGGCCCGATCAAGACTCTGGGCGGACCGGGTCGCGGTCACGACGATGGTGTCATCGGCCGAATCAGCGGCCGCAGGGAGGGATAGAGCAAGACAAAGCAGGGAAGAACCGGCCAATAGCGGGCCGATGATCGAACGGTTAGACATTGTTGAAGCTCCTGGCGCTCACCCGCGCAGTGCACCGGGGAGGGGAGCTGGAGCGAAGAGAACGCGGCAGGTCGCTGTCGAAAGACGGGCGCGCGGCCATTCACTCCGCGATTGCCCGCCGCAACCCGGTAGATCAAGACAGCACAGGCCGGTCTCCTGACTTTCGGCGGGCCGGCAACAGGTTGCCGAGACCCGGGCCCGACCCTTCCCCTGTTGCCAGAGTGGTTGATGTCGGGGCCGCGCCGATGATGCCATCGGCGCCGATTACAGTTGCGGGGGCAGTACCGGATTGTTCACCGGTTTCCCGTTTCACCCGGGCCTTGACGGCCAGGGCACCTGCGCACGGACGCCGAACCCGGCTGTGGACCGGGTTCGGCGGGCCGAGTATAGCTCAGGCTGCTTCGCGGTGCTCGGCGCGGGCGGCGTCGCCGGTTGGGGTCAGGCCGGCCTGCAGTTCGGCGTGATCGAAGTCGTCGACGGCGACCACGTCGAGGCTGCGCTTGCGCACGTCGAGCAGCAGTTCGACGTCCTGATCGGTGAGGATCTTCTGCTCATGGGCCTGGGCAAGCTGTTCTTCGTAGGTGCGCCCGCCGATCTGGCCGGCACGCAGGGCCTTGAGCAGCTTGCGGTCGAGCGGCTCGGCGGCGATGACCTTGGGCAGCAGCGTCTCCATCACGCCGATCGGGTGGCCGGTGCGGTCGGATTTGTAAATGCCGCGGGTGAGCCGGTCGCGGGTTTCCGACGGCGACAGCATCAGCGCGGCCACCTTGTGCCCCAGGCGATCGTTCGGGGTCCGCTCGGAGCGGCCGGTCGGGAACACCAGCAGGCGCAAGAACGGCCGCACCCAGGCGAACGGATAGTTGTCGATCACGCCGGCCAGGGCGTTCTGGGTCCGGTAGATGGCATCGTGGAACGCCCAGGCCAGGATCGGCTGGTCAGCCGCCGGCCGGCCTTCCTGCTCGAACCGGCGGAGCATGGCCGAGCAGATGTAGATGTGGCTGAGGGCATCGCCCAGGCGGGCCGAGATCTTTTCTTTCTGCTTGAGCTTGCCGCCGTAGGTCAGCATGGCAATGTCGGCCAGGAAGGCAAAGGCGGCCGAGTAGCGGCTGAGCTTGCGGTAGTACTTGCGCGTCTTGCGATCACCGGGAACGGCGGCGAAGCGTCCGGAGCTGGCCCCGAGAACCATGGACCGCACGGCGCACGAGAAGCTGTGCCCGACGTGGGCGAACAGCAGCTTGTCAAAGGTCTCGAGACGTTCGTCTTCGTCGGTGATCTGGAGCGCTTCGAGTTCCTTGAGCACGTACGGATGGCAGCGGATGGCGCCCTGGCCGAAGATCATCAGCGAGCGGGTCAGGATGTTGGCGCCCTCGACCGTGATCCAGATCGGTGCGCCCTGCCAGCCGCGGCCGAGGTAGTTCTTCGGCCCGAGGATGATGCCCTTGCCGCCATGGATGTCCATGGAATCCTTGAGGACCTCGCGACTCAGTTCGGTCGCCCAGTACTTGGCGATCGCGCCCGGCACGGCCGGCTTCTCGCCGTCGTCGACGGCCGATGCGGTCTGGCGGCTCAGCGCGCTGATTGCGTAGGTATAGCCGGCGATGCGGGCCAGCGCTTCTTCCACGCCCTCGAATCGGCCGATCGGCATGTTGAACTGCTTGCGGATGCGGGCATAGGCGCCGGTGGCCAGGGCGACGCTCTTGGCGCCCCCGGTCGACGACGACGGCAGCGAGATCGCGCGGCCGACCGACAGTGACTCGACCAGCATGCGCCAGCCCTGGCCGACGAATTCGGTGCCGCCGAGCAGGTAATCCAGCGGGACAAACACGTCGGTGCCGACGATGGGGCCGTTCGGGAACGGGTTGTTGAGCGGGAAATGACGGCGCCCGATCTCCATGCCCTGGGTGTTGCGCGGCAGCAGGGCCAGGGTGATGCCGATGTCTTCGGTCTCACCGATCAGGCCGTCGGGATCGTACAGGCGGAAGGCCAGGCCGACCACCGTGGCAACCGGGGCCAGGGTGATGTAGCGCTTTTCAAAGTTCAGTCGGATTCCCAGCGTTTCCTTGCCGTTCCACTCGCCCTTGCAGACCACGCCGTAGTCGGAAATCGAGGTGGCATCCGAGCCGGCCGTGGTGCTGGTCAGGCCGAAGCAGGGAATCTCGCGGCCGTCGGCCAGGCGCGGCAGATAATGGTTTTTTTGTTCCTTGGTGCCGTAATGCAGCAGCAGTTCGGCCGGGCCGAGCGAGTTGGGCACGGCGATGACCGAGCCCAGGGTCGAGCTCATGCCGGCGACTTTTTCCAGCACGGCACGGTGGGCGACGGCGGAAAAACCCAGGCCGCCGTACTCTTTCGGAATGATCATTCCGAAAAAGCCGTTTTTCTTGAGGTGCTCCCAGACTTCCTCGGGCAGATCGGCGCGGTAGTGGCTGACTTCCCATTCATCGATCATGTCGCACAACTGTTCCACCGGGCCGTCCAGGAATGCCTGCTCCTCGGTGGTCAGTTCATGCAGCGGCTTTTTGATCAGGCGCTGCCAGCGCGGCTTGCCGGTGAACAACTCGCCTTCAAAGCCGACCGTGCCGGCTTCCAGGGCGACCTGTTCGGTCTCCGAGATCTGCGGCACCATGCCGGCGAAGGCTTTCAGCACCGGTCGGGTCAGCCACTCGCGCCGCCAGGGGCGATGATTCATGGGCACGGCCACGGCCAAAAAGACCAGCCATGAGAGGGTCAGGCTGAACCAGCCGGGCTGGCCGGCCACGGTAAAGGCCAGCAGCACGGCGGCGATCACGCCGGTCCAGACCGGCACCCTGGCCTTGAAGAAGCCGCAGGTCAGAACGGCGGCCAGTACAACGGCAAAGAACAGCAGGGTCATCATGATGCTTTCGCTCCTTGATCTGCCTGACGCCGCAGAAACGGCGTGATGGCGGCCAGAAAATGGTCATTGGCATCGCCGGCCACCATGTGGGCGGCGTCACCGACCTCGACGGTTTCGGCGTGCGGTGCGAGCTTGCGGAACTCCGAGATGTGTTCGGCGCCGATCAACTCGCTCATTCCACCGGCGATCAGCAGGGTTGGGATCTTGAGCCGGCGGCTGGCCGATTGCAGCCGCGACTGCAGGTTGGACGATTTCTCGGCCAGGGCCAGCATGGCCGGATCCCAGTGCCAGTACCAACGGCCGTTGCGGGCCTGGCGAAGGTTGCGGTTCAGCCCGGTACCGCTGGTGTTATGGCGCCGGTGCGGCAGGAAGGCGCGGACCGCCTCCTTGGCCTCGTCGAGCGACTCGAAGCCCTCCGGATGCTGGCGCATGAAGGCCAGCATGGCGGCCACGCCGCGTTCGTCCCAGCGCGGGGCGATGTCGACCAGAACCATGGCTCGCAGATCCACCTTGGGTTTTTCGGAGTGGGCGAGCAGGGCGGTCAGACCGCCCATGGAGGCGCCGATCACGATCGGCGGATTCGGCAGCGAGGCGCAGACTCGTCGGAAATCCTCGACGAACTGCTCGAAATCGTATTCGCCGCTGGGCGCCCGGTCGCTTTCCCCGTGCCCGCGCGCGTCGTAGCTGACGGCCTGCCAGCCGGCCGCGGCGAGCCGCCAGCCGGTGTTTTCCCAGGCATACTGGGTCTGGCCGAAACCGTGCGCCATCAGTACACAGGGCGCGCGATCATCCCCGTAGTAGCGCAGGTGAAGACGGATGCCGTCATCGGTCCAGATCTGACGGCGGCGGATTTCATCGTGTAGTTTGCGGACTGCTTCCATACGCTCCAGTATGGGGTTACCCAGAATGTTAGTCAATCCTCATGCAATGGAGTGGACCGGCGCCGTTTTCAAGGGATTGCGCCGATCCGCCAAAAGATCAGCTACCATCCTGTCATGAGCAAAGCCAGCACTGCAAACACCGCCCCGATCGACCGGGTTTCACTGACCCCCGAAGACTGGGAAAAGGCCGCCCTCGCCCTGATCGCCGAAAAAGGCCTGGCGGCACTGGCGGTGGAGCCGCTGGCTCGCCGGCTCAACATCACCAAGGGCAGTTTCTACTGGCATTTTCCGGGTCGCGACGAACTGTTGTCGGCCGCGCTGGAGCGCTGGGAGGGCCAGGATGCCGATCACCTGGAGCGTTCGCTGAGCGCCGACGAGCAGCCGGCCGAGCGCCTGGCCCGGTTCGTCTGGCGGACGTCCCGCCAGACCCTGACCCACCGGGTCTACCTGGCCCTGTGCGCCGTGCCCGACGACGCCCGCGTCGGCCCGGTGCTCAAGCGCGTCACGACTCGCCGCATCCAGTACCTGGCGGGCGCTTTCGAGGAACTCGGCCTGGTGGCCGATGAGGCCTTGCGGCGGGCAACCCTGGTGTACTCCGGCTACGTCGGCTACCTGCAACTGCAGGCCCAGGGCCTGGTTCCGGATCGCGACGAGCCCGAGTTCGATGCCTACGTGGAGCACGTCATCGACAGCCTGATCACCCGGATGCCCCGCTCGGCAGCCTGAACCGGGAGCGTTTCCTCAGGGTCGATGGGGCAGGGCGAGATAGTCCCGGCTTTGCATTTCGATCAGGCGCGAGACCGTGCGCTCGAACGGCTGGGTCAGGCGCTCGCCGGAGTAGACTTCCACGATCGGTACGGCCGCCACGATGATCAGCTTGACGGCGCGGTCGTAGCACTCGTCGACCAGGTGGATGAAGCGCCGGGCTGCGTTGGCGTCCTGGTCGTCCATGGCCGGCACCCCCTGTACGATCAGCGTCGAGAAGCGGCGGCTGAGCTCGATGTAGTCGGCGCTGGAGCGGTGCCCGCGGCACAGGGTGTCGAAATCGAACCAGGCCACCGAGCCGGCCCGCCGGCGCGGCTGGACATCGCGGCCGCGAATCCTGAGCGGCGCTTTCGATACGGTTTCGCCGGCAGCCAGGGCCTGGAACTCTTCGTTCAGTTCGGCCAGGTTGACCGCGTTGTCCGGACACAGCCAGGTCGGATGCCGGACCAGCTCACGCAGGCGGTAGTCTTCGTGCGCCTCGAGCGCGACGATGTCGCAGTGGGCCTTGATCGCTTCGATGGCGGGCACGAAGCGAGCCCGCTGCAGCCCGTCGGCATAGAGGTCGTCCGGCACGGTATTGGAGGTGGCCACCAGGGTCACGCCGCGCTCGAACAGGCGCTTGAGCAACTCTCCCAGGATCATGGCGTCGCCGATGTCGCTGACGTGAAACTCGTCGAAACACAGCACGCGATGGCGCGCGGCCATGTCGCCGGCGATGGTCTTGAGCGGATCGCGGCGGCCTTCCAGATCTTTCAAGGTGCGGTGGACCCGGTCCATGAAGCGATGGAAGTGGAGGCGCTCGACCGGAATTTCGGCGTCCATGAGGCTCTCGGCGAACAGGTCCATCAGCATGGTCTTGCCGCGACCGACCGGACCGTGCAGATACATCCCGGAAACCACCGGAGGCCGGCGTCGCAGGCGGTCGAGCAGGCCGGGCCGTGATTCAGTCAGGCGTTCATGCAGGGATTGAAGACGGAGGATGACCCGTTCCTGGTGCGGATCGGGCTGGATGTTGCCGGCGTCGATCAGCGCCTGCCATCGTGCCCGCGGGCCACTTGCCTGTTTTACCGTCACGCCTAGAGCCCCGGGATCAGGGCAGGTTGGACTGGACGTGGTTTTTGAGCAGGCCGCGTAGATCCATCAGACGGCGATGGAAGAAATGGCCGGCCTCTTCCATGATGATCAGATCCGGCGACTGATCCAGCCCATCGGCCCACTTCTGGACCGCATCGGCTGAAACGACATCGTCTTCGTCACCCTGGACGATCAGCCACGGACAGTTGGGCGGGAGCAGTGTCTCAAAACCGTAGCGTTCGACCGGCGGTGCGATGGTGATGAGCTGGCGGACCGGCAGATTCTGGGCAGCCTTCAGGACCACAAAGGCGCCGAAGGAAAATCCGCCCAGCCAGAGGTCATCGTCCGGACGGGTCTGGTGGACCCATTCGACCACGGTCAGCAGGTCTTCGACCTCGCCATTGCCGTCGTCATGCTCTCCCTCGCTGTCGCCGGCACCGCGAAAGTTGAAGCGTACCGTGGCCAGGCCGAGTTCGCGCATGGCCCGATCCATGATGGTCACGACCTTGTTGCGCATGGTGCCGTTGTGCAACGGGTGCGGGTGGCATAGAACGATGGTCGCCGGGCGCTCCGTACCGGGCTCGGCCACGTCGGCCAGGCACTCAAGCCGACCGGCCGGGCCGGTCAGGAAGAATTCGGTGTTCTCGCTCGGAAACTGCTGCGGATCCAGCACGGTTTGAAGTCCCTGACGCTTGCGGCGCCCACCCATTCAGCGGGCTGACATGATAACCCACATGGCCGGGCCCCGATTCAGACCTGGCCCATAGCTCCTAGTCGAGCATGTCGAGCATGAAGGCAACCGACACCTCGATCTGCTCGTCGGTCAGGTCGCGGCGACCGCCACGGGGCGGCATCGCCCCAATCCCGCTGATGGCGTTGGCGACCAGCGTTTCCTCGCCTTTCTCGAGCCGGCCGGCCCAGGCGCCGGCTTCCATCAGCGGCGCACCGGCGACACCGGCTTCGTGGCAGGAGGCACAGGCACGGTCGTAAATCAGTTGCCCGTCCAGCGAGCCATCGAACGCCGCTGCAACGGCGGTGTCTGCGGCCGCTGCCTCGCGGGCTGCCTGGGCGGCAGCACGGCCGGTCTCGCCGGCAAACACCCCGGCCACGGGCGCCAGGCGCTCGCTGCGTGCAACGTCCCGGGCTTGCGACTCCGGACGATCCAGGGTGTTGTGGATAGCCAGGGCCACGAAAATGATGATCACGGCAAACACCGCCAGAAAAACGATCACCAGGCCGAAGCGCTTCATGAAAACTTGGTCGTCTACTTCGGACACGCTCTTGAAATCCTCGCAAATGGCGTTGGTCGGTCAAGCTGATCCAGCCCGACCGGAAACCGTAAATTATAGCTCAGGCTTCACCGCAACAGCAGTGACGGGTCGCCTTCGATCCAGCGCCTGAACGCGCCGGGCCAGGCGCGCGCCCAGCAGCGCCCCGAGCAGCGGCGTCAGTCCGAACACGAGCACGGCCGAATCGGACTGGCCGCCGACCAGCGCGGTCAGGGCCGGGGCCGCCCCGCAGCCCAGCCCGACCGCCAGCGCCAGCACGGCCAGCCGCCCCAGGGCAGCAGCCATGAAGCCGCCCGGGACTGCGGCAACGAGCCAGGTGCAGATCAGCACCAGCTCGGTCCAGCCGGCCAGTGGTTGACCGGAAGCCAGGACCGCCATCAGCGACGGTGCGCCGGTGACCAGTTCGAGCAGTGCCAGCACGGCCTCGGCCAGCACGATGCTGACCGCCAGTCCGGCCACCACGGCCCCAAGCCAGCGATTGATGGTTCTCATGCGGCGATCAACTCACCTGGCGGGCAAAGAACATCAGCAGGATGGCTCCCAGGATGACGCGATACACGACGAACGGCTGCATTCCGACCCTCCGGATAAACGACAGGAAGAGGTGGATGCAGGCATAGGTGCTGACCAGGGCGACGACGAAACCGATCGCCAGGACCGCAGGCTCTGTTTCCATTCCGGTACGCAGCAGCCCGCGCGCGCCCAGCAGCCCGGCCGCGGCGATGATCGGTACCGACAGCAGAAACGAAAAACGCGCTGCCGCCTCCCGGTTCATGCCCAGGAACAGCGCTGCGGTAATGGTGATGCCCGAGCGCGAGGTGCCGGGGATCAGGGCCAGGGCCTGGGCGAAGCCGATGACCAGGACGTCTTTGAGGGTCAGGCTGTACTCGTCGCGCTCCCCGCGGTGGCGCCAGTCGGCCCAGCCCAGCAACAAGCCGAAGCCGATCAGGGCCGACCCCATGATCGCCGGGCTGCGCAGAGCCTCCTCGGCGAAATCCTTCAGCCACAGCCCGAGAATCCCGGCCGGGATCGTGCCGATGATGATCCACCATCCCAGGCGCGATTCGGCCGTCCGGCCGCCGCCGGCCAGCGATTGGGTCCAGTCGCGGGCCATGGCCCAGAGCTCGTGGCGAAAGTAGGTCACCACCGCGACCAGCGACCCGGCATGCAGGAGAATGTCGAAGTCCAGGCCCTGGTAGTCGCGCCCGGTAAACAGCGAGTACAGCACCAGGTGGGCCTGGCTGGACACCGGCAGGAATTCGGTCAGACCCTGGATCAGGGCGAGGATGGCGGCTTGTACGGCGTCCATGGCCGGGGAGTCTACCCGATTGGATGCCCGCGCCGGCGGCAAACATGGGCTGTCTCAGCCGGAGAACGTGTCGCCCTGCGAAAGATCCCGGATCAGTTCTGCATGGGGATGCCGTCATCCCACCGAAAGCCCACGCCCCCGGCCTGCCACACGCCGGGGCCGAACGGGCTTGCCCCGCCAATCCGCACGTACTGCGGCAGGCCATACCCGGGCGCGAGGTCGTCGACGCCGCGAACGGTGCTGCGGTGCATGATCCGCAGGCCTTGTTGTTCGGCGGGCAGGTGTGCCTCGGGCGAGGCCCGATGCGCCACGGCCAGGTTGTCGATGAAAATGCAGTCGTGTTCCTGGTACTCGTAGGCGATGGCGTAGCCGTTGTCCAGGCCGG
>REEW01000137.1 GCA_007694885.1 Wenzhouxiangella sp.
TAATGGCGGGCTGATCAGCACCAAAGCCACGAGTAACCGGAGAGGTGGCAGAGTGGTTGAACCGAGCCGTTAGGCGAGCTCGATGCGGCCGGAAGGCCGCACCCGAAGGGCAAGCCCGCTTTGGCGGGCGCAGTCAACCGAGCCGCCAGGCGAGCTCGATGCGGCCGGAAGGCCGCACCCGTAGGGCAAGCCCGCTTTGGCGGGCGCAGTCAATCCCCCCGCCACAGGGGATGACCAAGTCGAATCAGGAGAGGTGGCAGAGTGGTTGAATGCGGCGGTCTCGAAAACCGTTAAGGGCTTTATAGGCCCTTCGGGGGTTCGAATCCCCCCCTCTCCGCCATCATTGAAGAAGCCCGCCTCGCGCGGGCTTTTTTTAATGAGCGCCGCGAGGCGCGCAGTCTATCCCCCCCCTCACTGAACGCCAGGTCTGATAACATTCCAGCTCGGCTTTGCGGAGGGGTGGCAGAGTGGTCGAATGCACCGGTCTTGAAAACCGGCAAGGGTTAGCGCCCTTCGTGGGTTCGAATCCCACCCCCTCCGCCATCATCAAAACAGCCCGCCTCGCGCGGGCTTTTTTGATGATCGTGGCGGGGATTGCGGATGAGAATCCTGGGTTCGAACCGTAGGCCGCGCAGCGGCCGGAGCTCGCTGACGCGGAACGCGTCAGCCCGAAGGGCAAGCCGCCTTCGGCGGCGCAGCAATCCCACCCCCTCCGCCATCATCAAAACAGCCCGCCTCGCGCGGGCTTTTTTGATGATCGTGGCGGGGATTGCGGATGAGAATCCTGGGTTCGAACCGTAGGCCGCGCAGCGGCCGGAGCTCGCTGACGCGGAACGCGTCAGCCCGAAGGGCAAGCCGCCTTCGGCGGCGCAGCAATCCCACCCCCTCCGCCATCATCAAAACAGCCCGCCTCCCCAGCCCGTCCCCAATGGCCGCGATGCTAAACTAGCGGTTTGCCAACAACAAGGATCATTCCATGGGGTACGAGCACATCAAGCTGCCCGAATCTGGCGACAAGATTCGGGTCGAAAACGACAAGCTGGTGGTCAGCGACCAGCCCATTCTGGGCTTCATCGAAGGCGACGGCATCGGTGTGGACATCACCCCGGCCTGCATGAAGGTCTGGGATGCAGCGGTCGAGAAGGCCTACGGCGGCAAGCGCAAGGTTCACTGGGCCGAGCTCTATCTCGGCGAGAAGGCCGGTGGCATCTACTCCGGCGATTACTTCCCGGCCGAGACGCTGGAAGCGGTCAAGGATTTGATCGTCAGCATCAAGGGCCCGCTGACCACGCCCGTGGGCGAAGGCTTTCGCTCGCTCAACGTCTCCCTGCGCCAGACCCTGGATCTGTACGCCTGTGTGCGTCCGGTCAAGTACTACCACGGCGTGCCTTCTCCGCTGAAAAAGCCGGAAGAAGTCGACGCGGTGATCTTTCGCGAAAACACCGAAGACGTCTACGCCGGTCTGGAATACGAGTCCGGCTCGGATGAAAACCGCAAGCTGGCAAAATTCCTGCGCGAGGAAATGGGCGCGGATTTCTTTGAAGACGCGGGCCTGGGGATCAAGCCGATCTCGCCCTTCGGCTCCAAGCGCCTGGTGCGCAAGGCCATCCAGTACGCCATCGACAACAATCGCAAGTCGGTCACCCTGGTGCACAAGGGCAACATCATGAAGTTCACCGAGGGCGCGTTCCGCAAGTGGGGCTATGAAGTGGCCGCCGAGGAATTCGGCGACGTCACGATCACCGAGGATGAAGTCTGGGAAAAGCACGACGGCCATGCGCCGGAAGGCAAGATCGTGATCAAGGACCGCATCGCCGACATCATGTTCCAGCTCATGCTGCTGCGTCCGGCCGAGTTCGAGGTGCTGGCGACCATGAACCTCAACGGCGACTACCTTTCCGATTCGATGGCGGCCGAAGTCGGCGGCATGGGCATTGCCCCGGGGGCCAACATGGCTGATCATGTGGCCGTTTTCGAGGCCACCCACGGCACGGCGCCGAAATACGCCGGCAAGGACATGGTCAACCCGTCCTCGCTGCTGTTTTCCGGCTGCATGATGTTTGACTACATCGGCTGGCCCGAAGTCACGAAGCTGATTGAAAGCGCGTTCGAAAAAGTGGTGGGCAACAAGGTCGTCACCTACGATTTCGCTCGCCAGATCGACAACGCGACCAAGGTCCCCACCAGCGGATTTGCAGACGCACTTGTCGATGCCATCCGACAGTCATGATCTGCTGAGCCCCTGGCATCAGGCTCGCGCCGCCCTGGCCGAGCCCGACCCGGCGACCAAATGTCGACGGGTCACGGCGCTGTGGGAACGGGTGAGCAACGGCCGCTGGCAGCCCTCGGATCCCGGAGAGCCCGGTCTGCTGCCCTGCGGGCGACCGGGACGCCCGCACATGGTGCCGCCTTCGCGCCTGCCGCGGCGCGGCCTGGGCACTGTCGAGGGCCGCCGGGCCCTGATCCATGCGGTGGCCCACATCGAGTTCAATGCGATCAACCTCGGTCTGGACGCGGCGCTCCGTTTTCCCGGCATGCCGGATGATTACTACCGCGACTGGCTCAGCGTGGCGGCCGACGAGGCCCGCCATTTCAGCATGCTCAGCGATCGCCTCGAAGAGCTTGGGGTGCGCTACGGTGACCTGCCGGCCCACAACGGCTTGTGGGACATGGCCGAGAAAACGGCCCACGATCCGCTGATTCGCATGGCCCTGGTGCCGCGCGTGCTCGAAGCGCGTGGGCTCGACGTCACGCCCGGCATGATCGAAAAGCTGGCCGCTGTCGGGGATGACCGAACCGTGGAGCTGCTGGAGGTCATTCTGGAAGAAGAAGAGGGCCATGTCGCGATCGGCAGTCGCTGGTTCCGTCACTTGTGCCGGCAGCGCGATGTCCCGCCCGAGGACACCTTCCGGCAGTTGCTCGATGACTATTTCAACGCGCCGCTGCGCGGTCCCTTCAACCGGCCGGCGCGGCGCCGGGCCGGTTTCAGCGAGGTCGAGATTGATCGCCTGGTCGCACTTGACGCAGCCCCGCAGGGCGCCCGCTCGTAGGTTGGTGGCTCGATGTCCGATTCCACCAACGTGCTTCGCACCGCACTGGTCCAGGCCGAACTGCGCTGGCAGGACCCGGAGGCCAACCGGACCCACCTGAGCCGCCTGATGGATCGCGCGCCGGGTGCGGATCTGTACGTTCTTCCGGAAACCTTTACCACCGGTTTCCTCGGCGACGTCGAGGGCGAAACCGAGCCATTCGATGGGCCGACTCTGCGCTGGCTGCGCGAGCAGGCGACAGCCCGGTCAGCGGCGATTGCCGGCAGCATTGCGCTCATCGATGAACAGGGCTTGCGGCGCAATCGCATGGTCTTTGTTCGTCCCGATGGTGCAGCCACCTGCTATGACAAGCGCCACCTGTTCGCCTACGGTGGAGAGGGCGAGCGCTACAGCGCCGGAACAAAGCCGGTGGTCGCCGAGTGGCGCGGCTGGCGAATTGATCTGCAGATCTGCTATGACCTGCGTTTTCCGGCCTGGTGCCGGAATACGCGCGACTATGACCTGCAGTTGTTTGTGGCGAACTGGCCGAGCCCGCGCGTCGAGGCGTGGCGCTTGTTGCTCAGAGCCCGGGCGGTCGAGAACCAGGCTTTCGTGGTCGGCGTCAACTGTACCGGCGTGGATGGCAACGCGGTCACCTATCCGGGACGGTCATCGGCCTGGGACGGCGTCGGCGATTGCCTGGCCGAGTTGGACGACCAGGAAGCGGTGCACATGGTCGAACTGGATCGGGACGCCTTGCGGGCACTGCGCGAGAAATTGCCGTTCCTGGGCGACGCGGATCGCTTCGAAATCGACCTCTGATCAGCCCAGCCGGTTTCGGATCACCCCCACCCCCAGGCCCTCGATCGCGAAATCGTCTGCGGCGGTCACGGCGATGGCCTCGTAGCGCTGGTTGGCCGGCTCAAGCCACGTGGCCCGGCCGCGACGGCGCAGCCGCTTGACCGTCACTTCCTCGCCCAGCCTGGCGACCACGACCTGGCCCGAACGGGCTTCGGGCGTGCTGTGGACCAGCAGCAGGTCGCGATCGAGAATGCCCGCCTCGATCATGGAATCGCCCTCCACGCGCAGGGCGAAATCCGGGCTGGGCCGGAACCGGCTGCGGTCCAGGCGAATTTCATCTTCGTGGTTTTCCACCGCAAGCACCGGGGTGCCGGCCGTTACCCGACCGATCAGGGGCAAGGAGTCGAGACTGCCACGGGCAGACGGCTTTGACGATCGCGCAATGATGCCGCGGGCCTGGTTGGGGCGCAATTCAATGGCGCCTTGACGTGCCAGGGCTTGGAGGTGACATTGGGCGGCGTTGGGCGAGGCGAATCCGAAGTGATGAACGATCTCGGCCCGCGTTGGCGGCAGGCCGTGCTCGCGGACCTGTCGTTCTATGAAGTCCAGGATTTCGCGCTGGCGGGCAGTCAGCTTCATGCGCCTACTGTATCAAAAAACAGTGCAGATCGGGACCGGCAGCGACTCGCCGGCCGCGGGCCCAGCTAGCGAACGATGATGATCGACCCGGAAACCCGACTGCGCGGGTAGCGATGATGTCGCCAGGGATCATGCCAACCCCACCAGGGATCGTAGAAGTGGCGCCCGTCGACCCACATCAGGTCCGGCTGGATCGGCCACAGATACATCACCTCGGCCGACATCCGCGGGTAGCGATAAACGAATTCTCCGATCTTGCCCTCTTCGAAACCGTCGATCCTGCCGACAACCGTGATGTCGCGGCCTTCAGTGAAGATGGCCGGATCCTGGAATCCCTCCCGGCAGGCGAGGAAGCGGCCGTGGCTCACATCGCCGCCGGTGGGCCGCAAGTCCCGGTCCAGATCCCGGGCCAGTATCTCGACGCAGGTCTGTTCGCGCCCCGGACGGGTCGAGACAATCGATCCGCCCCAGCGCACCTTTGCATCGACCGATCGATCGGTGGCCTGGTCGGGCTGGAAATCCGGAAAATCGCCGGCCAGCGGCGCGGGGATGCTGGCGCAGCCGACCATCAGCACAGCGGCAATGGCGGCCATGGTCAGGCGATACAAGACGCGTCGATTCATGATCATGCGGGTATTCCCTGTGCAGCAGGTTTCTTCATCACCGGATTAGACCGACTGGTCGAGCGACGGTTCAGGTCCTGGCCGGGCGGAAGGCCCGGGCCTGGTCGATGAAGGGTCTGGAGCCCGCCTTGTTGTCACCGTAATGTATCCGGCAGTACATCAAGGCCAGCTCAACGACCCGTTCGCCCTCTTGCGGACGAGTTTGCAGGACGCGCATCGCGAACTCCAGCGGCGTTTCGCTGGCCTGCTTGGTCAGCCCGCGGCGCTTCAGGCGTCGCAGCATGAGTTGCCAGGCCCGATCGACCTCGTCGGCGGCGCGCGCCCGGGGTTGGCGCAACAGGGCATAGCTCAGCGGGCCCATCACCAGCCCGAGAACGAGCAACATCAGCAGCGCAATTCGTTCCGTGGTCAGCTCCGGCAGCCCCAGCCCGCGCAGAAAATCACGCTGGCGTTCGTGATCAAAGCCGAGCACCCAGCGATTCCAGAGGTGCTGAATGCGGTCGTACTGGTTGCGCATGTTCTGAACCCAGTTCAGATCGAACAGATGGCGGGGGCCGTCGATGACGCTGCGCGAGCCCTGCTCGATGCGCGCCGGCGACACCGCCCCGGTGGGATCGACCCGGGTCCAGCCGCCATCTTCCAGCCAGACCTCGGTCCAGGCATGGGCATCGGACTGGCGCACCAGCAGGTATTCGCTGGCCGCCTGCCAGAAACCGCCCTGGTAGCCGGTCACGACCCGGGTCGGGATTCCGGCCGCGCGCATCAGGATGGCGAACGCCGAGGCGTAGTACTCGCAGTAGCCCGAGCGCAGGTCGAACAGGAACTCATCGGCACCGTGGCGACCGAGCGGGGCGGCACTCAGGGTGTAATGGAACTCCTCTTCGCGAAACCAGCCGAGCACGGCGTTGATCAAGTCACGGTCGTCGGGATGCTGTTGGCGAAGCTCCGCCGCCAGGGCCAGGGTGCGCGGATTGCGGTCTTCGGGCAGGCGCAGCGCCACCGCGCGCGCGCCGCTGGACAACTCCGGCATGTCGGTGAATTCGGGATTGGAGACCACGTCGTAGCGGGTCAGGGTGGTGACCGGGTGACGATTGAGCATCTGGTGGTCTACCGTGATCAATGCCTGGTCCGGCCCGCGCACGGGATAGTCCAGAACGAACAACCAGCGCCGCTCGTGCGGCTCGAGCTGGACCTGGTACGACACGGTGCCCGGGCCTTCAGGTACGAACTGGCGCGAGGGCGCATCGCCGAAGAACGGTCGCGTCCAGGTCGTACCGTCGAAATTCCACAGCACCGGCCCGCGCCAGTAGCGCTCGCCGGGCGACGGCGGCGGCCCGTCGAACTCGACCCGGAACGCCGGCGAATCATCCAGAAACAGGTTGCTGATGCTGCCGGGCGACATGTCGTCCGACAGGCCGGTGCGTCCGTCCATGACCTGGTCGGGCAAGCCCCATAATGGCTGGGCCAGGCGCGGAAACAGGACAAACAGGGTCAGCGCCACCGGTGCCGCCAGAAGCAGCAGTACAGCGGCCTGGCGCACCGCCGGAAGCTCACTGCCGCCCTCGACTTTCGCCGTGCCGGCGTGGACCGACTGGATGCGGGTCAGCGCGATCGTGGCCACCAGCGAACCGCTGACCAGGTAGACCAGGTACATCAGGCGCTCGCTGAACAGGAACTGGGTGGCGATCAGGAAAAAGCAAACCGAGGCGACCAGGCGCAGATCGCGAACGGTAAACATTTCCATCATCTTGGCACCCAGCATGACGCACAGCAGCACGGTGGCGGTTCGCCTTCCCCACAAGCCGCCGAACGCGACCAGTACGAACAGCAAGGCCAGGCCGGTCAGGACGATGCGCAGAAACGCCGGCGGCGGGCGCCAACGATAACGGGCCGCGGCCAGGCGCCAGGCGCAGGCGCCGAGAATGCCGGCCGCCAGCCACGGCGGCATCGCGGCCAGATGGGGCAGGGCGGCAAGGACGAAGGCAGCGATCGTCCAGGCCACGGCGCTGAAGGGCGGCAGCTGCTTCATCTACTGTTCGGCCAGTGCCTTCAGGCAGGCATGCAAGTGGGCCTGGGTGCGGTCCGGCCCGATCCGTTCGCCACCCAGCTTCAGGGTCCAGGACCGGTCTTGCCGGCTGGCCTGGAGCAGCCAGGCGGTCAGAATGCTGATCCGCTCTTCGAGATCGCGTCCCGGTGCCTGGGCCAGGTCCAGGACCAGATCGCGCGACCGGGGCTGGCGCAGGTCGCGCGCCAGCAGGGTGTTGTGGCGCTGACTCGCCTTCCAGGCAACGCGATGCAGCGGGTCACCCTCGCGCCAGGCACGCAGGCTGTAGAACTCGTCGCCCTCCGGGTTTCGGCGCTGCTCACTTCCCTCGCGGTCGGCTTGGCCTTCCGGCAGTGGTGGCGGGTGCGCGGCCGGGCGCGGCCAGACCAGGATCGCCCGTTCCGGCCAGAACCAGGACCAGGCTTCGAACAAGCCGATGGGATGGCCGGTTTGCAGCACCAGCCGATCGAGTTCCAGCCAGCCGCGATGCCGGGTCGAAACGGGCAGGGTGGCTTCGGTGATCCCGCGTGCCGGCAGGTTGAACACTTGCGACGCGGCCCCATGCCTGAGCTCCAGACCCGGCCGGTCGCGTCCGGCGTCGCTGGCAATGGTGATCAAAAACTGGGCCGGCTGGCCGGCGAACACCGGTGCCGCACCGGTCTTGAGAATCCGGAGACCTTCCAGGTTGCGATAGGCCAGCAGCATCGAATTGGCGCCAAGGCCGGCGACGATGAAGGTGGTCAGAAGACCCAGGTTGTTGTTGAAGTTCAGACTGCCCATCAGCATGGCGAACATCAGCAGGCCGAGCAGCCAGCCGAAACGGGTCGGCAGGATGAAGATCTGGCGGTATCCCAGCGACAAGGGCGGTCGGGTCGGACCCCGCCGCGCAACCCAGCCGTCGAGCCAGGATTTCATCACCCGCCCCGGCCGCGACCGGCCCAGCCGACGTATGGCCGTGGTCACTTCAGGGGACCGGGGTGACGTCGATGATGTCGTCGACCACCTCGGCACTGCTCAGTCCGGACTCCGGCAGCGGCTGAAGACGGTGGCCGGCCAGCGCCGGAAAAACAAGCTTGACGTTTTCGGGCAGGCAGAAATCCTGCCCGCGGACCAGCGCGTTGGCCCTGGCGGTGCGGATCAGGGCCAGGGCGGCGCGCGGCGACAGGCCGGCGCGCAGCCCGGCGTGGGCACGGGTGGCCTGGATCAGGGCCTGGATGTAGTCGATCACCGGCTCGGCCACGTGCAGGCTGGTCGCGCGCCTGATCAGGGCCATGACCTGGTCGCCGTCCAGTTCGGCGTTCAGCTTGCCCAGCAGCTCGCGGCGGTCCGGCTCGATCAGCAGCCGACGTTCCTCGGCCGGTGCGGGATAGCCGATGGCCGTTCTGAGCAGGAAACGGTCCAGCTGCGAATCCGGCAGCGGATACGTGCCGGCCATGTCCAGCGGGTTCTGGGTGGCGATGACGAAGAACGGCTGCGGCAACCGGTGGGTCTGACCGTCGACGGTGACCTGGCCCTCGGCCATGGCCTCGAGCAGCGCCGACTGTGTTCTCGGCGTGGCCCGGTTGATCTCGTCGGCCAGGACCACGTTGGCAAACACCGGCCCCGGCCGGAACTCGAACTGCTCGTCTTCGCGCCGGAACACCGAAACGCCGAGGATGTCGGCCGGCAACATGTCGTTGGTGAACTGGACCCGCTGCCAGCTGCCGCCGAGGATCAGCGACAAGGCCTGGGCGAGCGTGGTCTTGCCGACGCCCGGCAGGTCTTCGATGAGCAGGTGGCCGCCGGCGAGCAGCGCCGAGAAGGCCAGTTCGACCACCGCGCTTTTGTCGACGATGACGCGGTTGACCGCGGCCACGGCCCGGTCCAGGTCGGCTTGCGCGCCGCCCGCATGGGCCACCTGCCCGGGCGGACTACTCATCCAGCAGCGCGTTGAGCTTGGCGGCGCAGATGAAATCGTTCTCGCTCAAGCCGTCGATGGCATGGGTGGTGAAGTTGACCACGCAGAAGTTGTAGCCGGCCTCGAAGTCGGGGTGATGGTTGTCCTGGTTGGCGACCCAGGCCATGGCATTGATGAAGGCCATGGTCTTGTAAAAACCCTTGAACTCGAAGCGGCGGAAGATGCGCTTGTTGTCCGCGTCGACCTGCCAGCCCGGAACCTGGGGCAGCAGTTGTTCGACGCGTTCGCGTCCCAGCGGATCCATGCCACCTTCGCAGGGCACGCATTTCTTTTCGGTCAAACGATCATCCTGGCTCATGTCAGGCAGCCTCCTTGGTTTTGGGGGGAAAGGTCGGGGTGAACTCGCCCAGCGCCCGCGCCTGTCGAATCAGCGCGAGCAGGTCTTCGCGGGCGAGCTTGAACAGGTCGTCCATGCGGTCGAGCACGTAGTAGACGGGTTGGTAGATGTCGATCCGGTACGGAGTGCGCAGTGCATCGTGTGGATCGAACGGTCGGCGCAGAGGCTCCGGGCTTTCCAGGGCGTAGCGCATTTCGCCGGGTGAAGAGGCGATGCCGCCGCCGCAAACCCTAAGGCCCTCAGCGGTCTGCAGCAGGCCGAATTCCACGGTAAACCAGTACAGGCGGGCCAGGAACACCCGGTCGGCCTTGCTCGCTCTCATCCCGGCCTTGCCATAGGCTTCGGTAAAGTCGGCAAAGGCAGGGTTGGTCAGCATGGTGGTGTGGCCGAAAATCTCGTGGAAGATGTCGGGTTCTTGCAGGTAGTCCATGTCCTCGCGCGAGCGGATGAAGGATGCGGCCGGAAATTTCTTTTCCGCGAGCAGCTTGAAGAAGCGATCGAAATTGATCAGCGCGGGCACCGGGGCGACTTCCCAGCCGGTGGTCTCACGCAACACCTTCGTAACCTCCAGCGGTTGGGGGATCCGGTCCGGGGGCAGCGACAGGATTTCGAGGCCGTCAAGGAACTCCTGACAGACTCGACCCTCGATGACGTCGAGCTGGCGCGCGTACAGGTCGGCCCACACGCCGTGTTCTTCGTCGCTGTAGGGAATGATGCCGTGCTCGTCGGGCACCTTGGCTGCGTATCGGGAAGATTTGGCCATGACTGCATTCCTTGGATGGCAACTGCCTGAAATCTTATCATCGCCGGGTTGTCGGGCCATGACCGCCCGGGCGAAATCGACCATCCGCGATGTCGCACAGACCCAGTTTTTTCTATACTGGCAGCGGGGAATTACTGTTGGAGGTGGTTGTGTGACGTTATCGGTTCGACCCTTGTCTGGCGGCGCGCGGTGTGGCTGAGGCCTGCCGACGCGGCCGGGGAAATTTCCTACAAGGTAGTGGGAAATTTCCTACAACTCCTGCCGTCAAATTGCCACATACAAACAGCGCGCACTCGGGCAGTCTATGGGCGAATGTTGCTGGTAGGGGCTCTTACGTTGGTAAGAGTCGAACGATTCCCCTCATCTTCAGGGTTGCTGGTCCCTTTGAGGGGATTTCAAGGCGGTGCCTCGCGCACCGCCTTTTTTTTCGGGCCTGCCACGGAGATCCGGCGGCCGCCGAACAGACTCGCGTCGGCCAGGAATCGGTTACTCTCGCTGTTCGGACCTAACGGAAAGCACAGCCCAAATGAGTCAGATTCGTCGCCTGGTCGTGTTCGGCGCGACCGGAACCCAGGGTCATCCGGTCGTTGATGCCGCGCTCGAGGCGGGGTATTCCGTGCGCGCCGTCAGTCGTGATCTCGCTGCCGCCGAGGAGCGTCTGTCGCAGCGCGTCGAGTTGTTCGAGGCGGATCTGCTGGAAGCCGATACGGTGGCCGCGTCCCTGGAGGGCATGGATGCGGTGTTTTTCCACCTGCCGATCATGCCGCAAAGCGAGGAGGCCGCAATCGCGGTTGATCATTTGCTGACCGCCATTCGCGCCAGCTCGGTGCAAAGGCTGGTGTTCACGACCTCGGCCTGGAGCAATGATGCAATGCCGGCCGGTGATTTCGTGCTCGGCTTGCGCGGCGTTACCGAAGCCATGCTGGCCAGCGGCGTCGATACCGTGGTGCTGCGGCCGACCCTGTACCTGGCCAACCTGGTCTGGCCCAACATCATCCGCGAAATTCGCGAGTTCGGCCGCCTGAGCTATCCGCCGCTGGATTCAACGCGCCGCCTGAACTGGACTGCGACCGAGGATCAGGCGACGCTGGTGGTGGCCGCGCTGAGTGCCGACGTGGCCGGTGAAATCATCGACATCGCCAGTCCTCAAGCAGTCACCGGGCCGGAGCTGTGCCAGATGCTGTCGGGTGTCTATGGCCGGGAAGTGCACTACGCTCCGCAGAGCGTCGATGAGTTTGCCGACACCTTGAGCCACATGGCCGGAAGCGCCGATGTGGGCCGCTCGGTGGCCGCCCTGTACGCCGGTATCGATCAACTTGACGGCGATGGGCCGCTGGTCGACACGGACGAACTGCAGCGCCGTTTCGACGTGCGCCTGACCCCGGTCAGCGAGTGGGTCGAAGACCGCCTGGGTGCCTTGCTGTCGCTGTACGGGTAAGCGCGCTGGATCAGTTGATCACGATGACCGGGCACTTGGCCAGGCGCACGGTCTTGTCGCTGACGCTGCCCATCAGCAAACCCTGCAGTCGGCCACGGCCGCGTCGACCGATGACCAGGATGGGGCGGTCGCACTCGGCGGCGTAGCGCAGCAGGGCTTCGGCGGGATCACCGCCCAGCAGAACCGGCTCGACCGAGACCTGGCGTTGGCCGGCACGCTCGAGCGCGCGATCGAGCAGCGCGGCGCCGAGTTCGTATTCGGGTACGCTTTCGGCCGCTTCCTGGAGTTTTTCAAGATTGATCGTGCGCACTTCGCCGGAGCGGCGAGCGGCCGGGCGGGTGGCGTAAATGATACGGACCGGCAAGCGCAGCGTCTCGGCCAGGCCCAGGCCGAAATCCAGCGCCCGACCGGCGCTTTCCGAGTCATCGAACGCGATCAGCAACGAGGTATGTTTGAACGACATCGGCGGCTCTCCGTAGGGAATGTTTCCCGTTCAATCCGAATTGTACCGTGTTGCTGAACAGCTGGAAGACGGCAAGGAGGGTTTTTTCAAAGCGGCGGTGTCTTTGCTGGCGACGATCGAAAGAAGGCTGCAGGTCAGCCGATGGCTCCGTTGCTCAAGGCTTCGTCGAGCAGGCGGTCGCGCATACGCCGATGGAAGGGTTTGTCGCCGAACCAGATCATGAAGTATTTCTCTGCATCGTCGCCGTCGTCGCACTGCCGAAGCAGGTCGTTGTTCAAAAACAAGCGCAGGCCATCGCCGGGACGATAGACGACGTCGTAGCGGTCGCCCGATTCGGCGTCGACGTAGCCATCGGCCATGCAGCGCAGCGCCGACGGCAGATCATCCGACGACGCCAGGGCAAGGTTCTGCATGAGCGTGGAGCGAGCGGATTCAATCAGATCCTTGCCCTTGAACGAGCGCGCCAGTTCCAGGGAAAACTGTTTCGGCACCGACTCGAGAATTCGATCGGCGTCGGCGCATCGATCCAGGTACAGGGTGGCGGTGCCCACTCGAAACAGGCCGGCCACGCGCAGCTCCAGCTCGGCGCAGCGAGTCAGGTTCTCGTCCGGCCCGGTCGCCGCGTCTGCCGAAAAGGCGATCGTGGCGAGGAAGAGAACCGGCACAGCGCGCATGGAGGACAGCGGGATTTTCACAAGGCGCTGCGCGCACGGCGCACGAAGAAGCCGACGATGGGCAGGTGCGCGTACAAGGCGTGGCCGCTGTCCCAGAAATCCTGGTGCAGCACCACCCGCCCTTCCTCGTCGAAGCGCAGATGGCTCACGCCGATGGAGCGCGAGTGAATATTGCGCCCGACGGCCCGGCTTTTGAATTCCATCGTCCAGCGAACGTAGACATCGGCGCCGTCCCGAATGACCTGGTGAACGTCGACCGAACTCTCGCTCAGGGCCGAGCCTGTCTGTTTCATGTAGGCTGCCAGATCTTCCAGCTTCGAAAAGGTGTGCAAGGTGTCGTTGAAGTAGAGCGTCGAAGCGTAGGTGGCCGAAATGTCGTCTGCCAGGGTCGGTGAGGTGAGGTCGGCGTAGCTTGCCTTGAAGCGCGCCAGCCCCTCGTCGATCGCCCGGGTTGATCCGGGAAAGTCGGTCATGGCTTGTTCGTAGCCGTCAATGATATCCAGATCCGCCATGCCACCGCGTCCTCCGCAAGCGCTGATCGCCACCAGTGCGGTGACAAGGAGCGCTGTTACCATCAGTTTGAAAGAAGTTGCCATTGCCGAAGTCTGCGCCTGCCTGAATCAAGTGTGGGTGAAGAAGACAGCGATACGGGATCGGGCTTCACGGCCTGTTCATCACCAGGCTAGCTACCATTGCGCCCGGTTCCCGTGGATTTCGACAAGATTGAAACAGTCCATCCTCGCCTGGTTTGACTCAGCGCGCTACCAACCCGCGCCGGCTTCCGCCGGGTCTGGCGGCATCGACTGGGTTCGTATCCTGCCCTTCATCGGCCTGCATCTGGCCTGTTTGCTGGTGTTCTGGGTCGGCGTCTCGCCGGTCGCCGTTCTAGCCTTCCTGGTCAGTTACCTGATTCGCATGTTTGCGATCACCGCGTTCTACCACCGCTATTTTTCCCACCGCTCGTTCAGAACGGGTCGCGTGACCCAGTTCGTTTTCGCGCTCATCGGTGCGGCCTCGACCCAGCGGGGCCCGCTTTGGTGGGCTGCCCATCATCGCCAGCATCATCGCTGTGCCGATCAGGAAGAAGATCCGCACGCCCCCCGGCATGGTTTTCTGTGGAGCCACATGGGCTGGTTCCTCAGCCGCGAGCACTTCTCTACCGATCAGGACCGGATTCCGGACCTGGTCCAGTATCCGGAGCTGCGCCTGCTCGACCGGTTCGCGCTGCTGGTTCCGGTGGCCTATGCTGCCGCCTGGTTCGGCCTCGGCGCGGTCCTGGCCGCGGTCGCTCCCGGGCTGGAAACCAGCGGCGCGCAGCTGCTGGTCTGGGGTTACTTCCTGTCCACCGTAGCCCTTATCCATGCCACCTTGACGATCAATTCGCTGGCCCACGTGTGGGGCAAGCGCCGTTATGCCACCCGGGACGACAGCCGCAACAATTTCTGGCTGGCCTTGCTGACCCTGGGCGAGGGCTGGCACAACAACCACCACCACTATCCCGGTTCCGCCCGCCAGGGCTTTTTCTGGTGGGAGATCGATCTCAGCTACTACATCCTCAAGGCAATGAGCTGGGTCGGCCTGGTCTGGGACCTGAAATCGGTTCCGGAGCCGATGTTGCGGGCGCGATTGATCAAGGCCGAGTCTTGAAGATTGTCATCGTCGGGGCCGGGGTGGCCGGCCTGTATGCCGCCTGGCATCTGTCGGGGCGCCATGAAGTCGTTGTGCTCGAGGCCGATGACCGACTCGGCGGGCATGCCGACACGCACCGGGTCGAAGAAGACGGCCGCGAACTCTGGATTGACTCCGGCTTCATTGTTTTCAACGAGACCCACTACCCGCTGTTGAGCCGCTGGTTCGAGGACATGGGTGTGGCCTGGCGGGACTCCAACATGAGCTTTGCGGTCTCCGATCAGGCCAGCGGTCTCGAATACAACGCCACCGACCTGAACCGCTTGTTCTGCCAGCGCAAAAACCTGATCAGCCCCGCCTTCTGGGGCATGTTTCGGGATATTGTCCGCTTTTATCGGGATGCGCCCGGGCTTCTTTCCACCCTCGATGACAAGATCACGCTCGGCCGCTGGCTGGACGAAAGCGCGCACGGCTCCATGTTCGGCGAGCAGCATCTGTTGCCAATGGCCTCGGCCCTGTGGTCGGCGCCCATGGGTCGAATCGTCGATTTCCCCATGCTGCATTTGTTGAAATTCATGGACAACCACAACATGCTGCAGCTGTCGGGGCGGCCGACCTGGCGCACCGTGAGTGGCGGCAGCCGCAGCTACGTCGAAAAAGCGGCCCGGTGCGGGGCCCGGTTCGAGACCGCCAGCCCGGTCCGTTCGATCCGGCGAGAGCCGGACCGGGTGGTCGTTTGCACCGACCGCGACCAGGTCGAGGCCGACGAAGTCGTCCTGGCCTGCCATGCCGACCAGGCGCTGGCGCTGCTGCAGGATGCCGGCGCGATCGAACAGCAGGTACTCGGGGCGGTCGACTTCCAGCCAAACGAGACCGTTTTGCACACCGACAGCAGGGTCTTGCCCCGCTTGCCCGCCGCCCGGGCAGCCTGGAACGTGCGCCGCGATCCGACTGACCGGGATCAGTGCCGGGTCTCGTACTACATGAACCTGCTGCAGGGCATCGACAGTCGACAAGACTACGTGGTCTCGCTCAACCAGTCGGACCGGATTGATCCGGACCATGTGCTGGTGAAGCGCAAATACAGCCATCCGGTGTTTACCCAGGAAACGGTTGCCGCCCAGCAGCGCTGGGATGAGGTCAACGGCACCCGGCGCACCTGGTTTTGTGGTGCCTGGTGGGGCTGGGGCTTTCACGAGGACGGAGCGCGCAGCGCGCGCCGGGTGGTCGACCACATCGAGCGACGTCATGGATAACGCGTTTGCGCCGGGTCGGGTCTGGCACCGGCGGCGAACTCCGCGCAGCCATCGTTTTTCCTACCGCCTGTACTACAGCCTGTTCGACGTTGCCGGAATCGAGGACTTGTGTCGCCAATCGCGCTGGTGGTCGCTGGAACGCCCGAACCTGGTCAGTTTTCGACGCCGCGATTACTTCGGTGATCCGGCCGTTGCTCTGGATACGGCGATACGAGACCGGGTCGAGGCGTCGGTTGGAGTACGCCCGCAGGGCAGGGTCATGCTTTTGACCCATCTTCGCCAATGGGGAACTTGCTTCAACCCGGTCAGCTTTTATTTCTGTCTGGATGACGACAACGAGCTGAGTTTCATCGTCGCCGACATCCACAACACGCCCTGGAACCAGCGCCACGCCTACGTGCTGGATTGTCGCGATCAGGCCGGCCCGGAATACCGTTTCGCTTTTGCCAAGGAGTTCCACGTTTCTCCGTTCCTGCCCATGGGGCTGGACTATGACTGGCGTTTTCGGCTCGCGGAGGACTCGATCGATGTTCACATGCTGGTGATGGAAGGGCGCTCAGAATCCTTCGCAGCCGGAATGCGGTTGGGTCTGCGTCCATTGAACCGTGCTGCGATGCGGCAGATGCCGTTTTCGTACCCGCTGCTGACCGCTCGGGTCGTGGTCGCCATTTACTGGCAGGCGCTGCGACTCTGGCTGAAACGCATTCCGTTTTTCACCCATCCCGACAAGAAGACTTCGAACGCATGAGCTCCAGCGAAGAATCGGTCAAACTGAGTACGGATGCGCAGGCCGCTCAGGCAGGCGGTGTGGATCGCTGGCTGCGACGGCGGGTGCTGGAGCGGTTCTCGGGTCTTGGCGAGGGCCGTTTACGGATTGAGGACGCCTGCGGCGAGACCTGGATCGGCAACCACGGTGACTTGAGCGCGCACGTGGTGGTGCACGACATGCGTTTCTGGCGCCTGCTGGCCACGGGCGGCGGCCTGGGGGCGGCCGAGGCGTACATGGCCGGGTTCTGGGACAGCCCTGACCTGGTCGCCGTGATTCGCCTTCTGGCGCGCAACCGTGAAACGCTGGCGGCGATCGACCGCGGGGGCGCCCGCTTGAGCGGGGCGGTCATGAAACTGTGGCACGCCTTCAACCGCAACAGTCTGTCCGGGTCACGCCGCAACATCGCCGCCCACTATGACCTGGGCAACGATTTTTTCGCCGCCTGGCTGGACGAGACCATGATGTATTCCAGCGGCCTGTTTCGGTCCGACCATGACAGCCTGGAACAGGCCCAGTTGAACAAGCTCGACCGCATCTGCACCAGGCTCGGCCTGGGCCCGGAAACCCACCTGCTGGAAATCGGTACCGGCTGGGGCGGCCTGGCCGTGCACGCCGCGCAAACCACCGGCTGTCGGGTGACCACGACAACCATCTCGAAAGAACAGTACGACCATGCCCGGGCGCGCGTGGCCCAGTGCAAGCTCGACGACCGGGTCGAGGTTTTGCTGCGTGACTACCGGGACCTCGACGGCCGTTACGACCGGGTGGTTTCGGTCGAGATGATCGAAGCGGTCGGCCATCAGTACCTTGACCAGTACCTGGCGAAAATCGAAACGCTGTTGCTGCCGAACGGCCTGGCCCTGCTGCAGGCCATTACCATCGAGGATTACCGTTACGCCAACGCCTTGCGCACGGTCGACTACATCAAGCGCTACGTGTTTCCCGGCAGTTTCATACCCTCGATCGACGCGATCACTTCGTCGATGGCCCGCTCGACCCATCTCGGACTGATCGAACTGGCCGATTTCGGCGCCAGCTATGCCCTGACCCTGAAGGCCTGGCGCGAGCGCTTCGAGGCGGCCTGGGATCGAATTGCGGCAATGGGCTTCGATGAGACCTTTCGTCGCCGATGGCGCTATTACCTGGCCTATTGCGAGGGCGGCTTCGCCGAGCGCGCCATCAGTGACGTGCACCTGCTTCTGGCCGCCCCCGGATACCGCCCCGAGCGCATGACCGGCCTGACGGCCGGCTCGCCGTGACCCGCGCTTTCCTGATCAACCAGGGCCTGTTTCAGCTGGCCTGGCCGGCCTGCGTGATCGGCGCGGCATACGGTATTTTCTGGACCGGTCTCGTGGTCGTTGGCTTGTTGCTGTTGTGGCAACTCAATCGCCGCAATCGTCATCCCCTGGACATGCGCATGATTGCTGTCTGTCTGGGACTGGGATTTGTCCTCGACACCGCCTGGATTCAACTCGGTCTGCTGGACTACGCGATGGCCTGGCCGGCGAGCGGCTTTGCCCCGCTATGGATCATGCTGCTGTGGGTGGCGGTGGCCCTGGTGATCAACCATTCCATGGCCGCCTTCAAGCGCCGCCTGGTATTGCTGGCCGTTGCCGGCGCCATCGGGTCCCCGCTGTCGTACTATGCCGGCTCGCGCTTCGGCGCCGTCGAATGGCTGGCGCCGGCCTGGCAGGTCATCCTGGCCACGGGCTTGAGCTGGGCAATCGTCCTGCCGCTGTTGTTCTGGATGGCCCGGGATCGAGCAGCCAGTTCTTCCTCTCCCAAGCAGGTGCAACCGACTTGAAGATGTTCTCTGACACATGAAGCCGATTGATCTGGCAGAAAAGGGACTCATCCCCGATTTCGCGATTCGTGCCGGAATCCGCCAGCTGCTGCGACGCCGCTTGCGCCAGGAGTTCGATCACGACGTCGAACGCGCCTCCGCGCGCGGCCACGAGCTGATCGAGCAACTGGCCGCTTCGGCCATTGCCATCGAGACCGACGCGGCCAACGAGCAACATTACGAAGTGCCTGCGGCGTTCTACCAGCTTGCCCTGGGCCAACGACTGAAGTACTCCAGCGGCTACTGGCCCGACGGTGTCAGCGATCTTGACGCCGCCGAAGAGGCCATGCTTCGGACCAGTTGCGAGCACGCCGAGCTGGCCGACGGGCAGCGCATTCTGGAGCTGGGCTGCGGTTGGGGCTCGCTGACCTTGTGGATGGGCCAGCATTATCCGAATGCGCGCATTGTCGGCGTTTCCAATTCCGCCTCGCAGAGGAAGTTCATCGAGGCCCGCGCCCGCGATCTGGGTCTGGAGAATGTCGAAATCCTGACCCGTGACGTCAACCAGCTCGAGCTCGACGAGCGCTTCGACCGCGTGGTCTCGGTCGAGATGTTCGAGCACGTCCGCAATTATCGGGTTCTGATGCGCCGCATTGCTCAGTGGCTGAAACCGGGCGGCAAGCTGTTCGTGCACATTTTCTGCCACCGCTACCTGGTTTACCCGTTCGAAACCGAGGGCGAAGGCAACTGGATGGGGCGCTATTTCTTTACCGGCGGCCTGATGCCGGCCGCCGACACATTGCTTCATTTCCAGGACGACCTGGCGCTGGAGCAGCGCAGGCTCTATTCGGGAAGCCACTATGCGAAAACCGCGCGGGCGTGGCTGGACAACATGGATGCCCGTCGGGCCGAGGTTGCCGAGGTCATGGCCGGTGCCTATGGTGAGCAGGGGCAGCGCTGGCAGCAGCGCTGGCGAATGTTCTTCATGGCCTGCGAGGAGCTGTTCGCGTACCATGCCGGCAATGAATGGCTGGTTGCTCACTATCGTTTCAAGCGGCGCTGATCCGGTGCGCGTGAGCCAGCGGAGTTCGCCTTGAACGCGCTCAATCGACTGCTGAAGGGCAATCTTGATACCAAGCTGGTTCGCGTTTTCATTCTCCAGATTCTGGCCATCAGTCTGGCGACCGTGATGGGCGTGTACGCTGCGGCCCTGGTCGTGGAGCGGGTACTGGTCCAGGAAGCACTCAACGGCGAAGCCGAGCATTTCTGGAGCAATTACGAGCAGGACCGAAGTTTCCCCCTGCCCAACACCAATAACCTGCGCGGCTATCTCTCTCGGGGTTCCGATTTCAGCGCTGTGCCGGTGTGGTTGCATGGTGAGCCGCCCGGTTTCCGGCGGGCCTGGGAGGGCCCGGGTTCGCAGCCGGTGATTCATGTCAGCGAGCGCGGAGCCGATCGGCTCTACCTGGTGTTCGATGAAGTGCAGGTTTCCTCGCTGGCGTTTTATTTCGGCATTGCTCCGCTGACCGGGGTGCTGCTGTTGATTTATGTCCTGACCTGGGTCGGTTACGTGATGTCACGACGGGCCGTGTCGACGGTGGTCAAGCTGGCCGATGCCGTGCGCAATTACGACTTCCGCTCCGGGCGCTTCGAGAAATTCAGTCCCCGGGACTTTGGCGATGCCGGCGACAGCGAAACCGTGGCCCTGGTCAACGCCATCAACCAGTTCATTACCCGGCTGGAGTCCTTTATCCAGCGTGAACGAAACTTCACCCGCAACGCCAGCCACGAATTGCGCACGCCGCTGGCCGTGATCAAGGCAAACCTGAATCTGCTGGCGAAGTTCGATGACCCCGACCGGCGCCAGGCGGTGCTTGACCGGATGGCAAGAACCGTGGTCGATATGGAGTCGCTGGTCGAGACGCTTTTGCTGCTGGCCCGCGAAAGTGAATCCAAACTGACCACCTCGTCGCTGGTGCTCAACGATCTGCTGCGCGAGCTTCTGGAGCAGACATCGACCGCGGTCGGCAAGGACTCGGTCGAGTCCGGCATTCACGCCCGGGGCCTGCTCGAAGTGGATGCCCCGGAACGGGTCCTGGCCATCGTGTTCACCAACCTGCTGCGCAACGCCATGACCTACACCGAGCAGGGGCGGGTCGACGTCATTATCGACCAGCGCGGGGTAGTCATCCGCGATACCGGCTGCGGCATGTGCGAGGAGGATCTGGAGCACATGTTCGAGCCTTTCTATCGCGGTCACGATCGCAGCAACGAGGGCTATGGCCTCGGCCTGGCCATCGTAAGGCGCCTGTGCAACCGTTTCGGCTGGGACTTGTCGGCCGAAAGCGAGCTCGGCGTGGGGACCGAAATCCGGATCGATTTCCCGCGCGCGCGGTTCCGGCCGTTCGCCGAAGCGGGCACCCGGCCCTCCAGCTGACTTATCATCAACGGCTGGCCTTTACCCCGGACGCTCATCCGTTCATGGCGACCAAACTCACCGCGCGCGCAGGGGCCAATATCGCCCTGGTCAAGTACTGGGGCAAACGAGACCCGGTGCTGAATCTGCCGGCAGCCGGATCGCTGTCGATCACGCTGGCCGGTCTGGAAACCGTCACAACGATCGAGCTGGCTTCCGCGCTGGAGGCCGACGAGTTCCGCCTGGACGGCCAGCTGCAGGACGCCGCGTCGGTCGGCCGGATCCTCGACCTGGTCGGGTCGCAAGATCGTCCGCGCTGCCGTGTGGACAGCCGCAACAACTTTCCCACCGGTGCCGGCCTGGCCTCTTCGGCTTCGGGCTATGCGGCGCTGGTCGTGGCCGCTGACGCCTTGTTCGGGACTGCTTTCGACCGCCGCGAACTGTCGAAGATCGCGCGGCGCGGATCGGGCTCGGCGGCCCGCTCGCTGTACGGCGGTTTCTGCCGCATGCACGCCGGACGGGCTGATCATGGCGAGGATTGCTACGCCGAGGGACTGTTCGATGAAGATCACTGGCCGCTGGAGGTGGTGGTCGCGATTACCGACAGCGGCCCGAAAGCGATTTCCTCGCGCGACGGCATGAACCGGACCATGGCAACCTCACCGTACTACCCGGCCTGGGTGAAATCGGTGGACGCGGACCTGGCCGAGGCCGGTGCTGCCTTGGCCCGGCGCGACTTCGACGCCCTGGCCGACGTGGCCGAGTCCAGCGCCCTGAAAATGCATGCCTCGGCCCTGGCAGCGCGACCGGGGTTGCTGTACTGGAACCCGGCGACGGTGGCCTGTATCCAGACCATTGGTCGACTGCGCGGGCAGGGCACGGGCGTGTTTTTCACCATCGATGCAGGCCCCCAGGTCAAGGCCGTCTGCCTGCCCGGCCAGGCCGAGGGGGTGGCCGCCCACCTGGCCCGGGTACCGGGCGTCACCCGCCTCATCCGCACCGGCCTGGGTCCGGCTGCAGGCCTTGCCTGAATGCGCTGCGTCGAAGCCTCGGCACCGGGCAAGGCCGTCCTGATCGGGGAATACGCCGTGCTCCAGGGCACGCCGGCGGTGGTCACGGCGGTGAATCGGCGCGCGCGCGTCCGTTTGCGCAGTTGCAGTGCCGAGACGAGCGAGGTGGCGGTGCCGCAGCTGGGTATGCCGCCGGTCCCGTTCAGGCTGCCCGGCGCTGGCCGGGTCGAGTGGTTGAGCGATGATGCCGAACGGCCCGAGTTCGGTCTTTGCCGGCGCCTGCTGGAACAGGGGCTGGCGTCCGGCATCGGTGCCCCGCCCGCGCCCGGTGGATTGAGCCTTTCGATCGACACGTCCGAACTGCACGATGTCGCAAGCGGGAACGCGATCAAGCTGGGCCTGGGCTCCAGTGCCGCCGTGACGGTCGCGCTGACGGCGGCCTTGCGCGCCTTTCTGGACGGCACTGGAACTCAGCCCAACCCGGAGGATTTGCTCGCCGCTCACCGCGCAGGCCAGGGCGGCAGAGGCAGTGGAATCGACCTGGCTGCCAGTATTCACGGCGGGGTCTTGGCGTACCGGCTGACGGCCTCGGGTCCCGAGGTCGAAACCCTGTCGTGGCCGTCGGACTGGCCGCTGGGGTTCGTCTGGTCCGGGGTGGCCGCGTCCACGGGCAGCTTCCTGCAGCGCTACAGCCGCTGGCAGGCCGCAAACCCGGCCGCGGCGGAGTCACTGGGGCGGGAACTGGATGCGTGCGCCCGAGCCGCGCTGGCGGCCCTGAGGGCGGCAGATCTGGAAGTGCTCATGATCTGCGTCAATTGCTATCGGCGCCTGATGGGTAGAATTGGCGATCAGATTCAAGCCGCCGTGATGGATTCGCGTCATCGCGAGCTCGCCGGGCTCGTCGGAGAAGCCGGGAGCGCGTACAAGCCGTGCGGGGCCGGAGGCGGAGACGTCGGCGTGATGCTGGCGCTCGACGCCGGCCGTCTCGCGCAGGCCAGGGCCCGGGTCTTGCAGGCCGGTTACCGCGTGCTGGATCTGGAGCCGGCCGTCACCGGACTTGAACTGAGCATGGCCGATCATTGACATCTGGTCGGCCCGACAGACCGATTCGCCAAGAGAAATCAGACATGGAAAGATCGCGGATTCCGCAGTTCTACAAAATGACGGTGCCCGAGCGCGTTCGCACGGTGCGTGACCGTGGCCTGATCGGCATCGAGGACTACCAGAGCCTGCAGTCGGGGCGTCACACCCTGTCGGTGCAGCTGGCCGACAAGATGATCGAGAACGTGATCGGAGTCATGGGGCTGCCGGTCGGGCTGGGCCTGAATTTTCTCATCAACGGCAAGGAGTACGTGGTTCCGCTGGTGGTCGAGGAACCTTCGATCGTCGCCGCCCTGAGCTCGGCCGCCAAGTTGGCCCGGGACGGGGGCGGGTTCGAGGTCGACAGCGACCAACCCCTGCTGATTGGCCAGGTCCAGATCGTGGACGTGGCAAACCCGGCCCGGGCGAAGTCCGCGCTGATTCAGCGCAAGCACGAGATTCTCAATCTTGCCAACAGTCTGCATCCGAAAATGATTGCCCGCGGCGGCGGCGCGCGCGACCTGGAGGTCTTCGTCCACCCGTCGGAAGGGCCGGGCGGCGACATGGTCGTAGTCCATTTGCTGGTCGATACCTGCGATGCGATGGGGGCCAACCTGGTCAACACCATGTGCGAGGGGGTGTCGTCCCTGATCGAGACCATCAGCGAAGGCCGGGTGTTCCTGCGCATACTTTCCAATCTCGCCGATCGGGCACTGGTTCGAGCGCGGGTCCGGATTCCGGTCGCCTCCCTGACCGGCAAAGGCTTCGACGGCGAACAGGTGCGCGACGGCATCATCGTGGCCAACGATTTCGCCCGTATCGACCCGTACCGGGCGGCCACGCACAACAAGGGCATCATGAACGGCATCGATGCCGTGGCCCTGGCCACCGGCAACGACTGGCGCGCGATCGAGGCCGGCGCCCATGCCTACGCGGCCCGCGGCGGACGCTATACCGCCCTGACCCAGTGGCACAAGGCCGACAACGGCGACCTGGTCGGGCAACTCGACATTCCAATCAAGGTCGGTATCGTTGGCGGTCCGCTGCAGACCAACCCGACGGTTGCCCTGAACCTGCGCCTGCTCAGCGTCGACAGCGCCCGCGAGCTGGCCGAAGTGATGGGCGCGGTTGGACTGGCCCAGACCTTCTCTGCGCTGCGCGCCCTGGTGACCGAGGGTATCCAGCAAGGACACATGACCTTGCACGCCCGCAGCGTGGCTACCGCTGCAGGCACCCCGGCCGAGTTGTTCGACACGGTCGTCGAGCGCCTGATCGCATCCGGAGAAATCAAGATCTGGAAAGCCGAGGAACTCATCCAGACCGTTCGCGAGCAGACCGCACCGGCGCCCAGGGCGTCGGCCTCGGAGGTGATGGAAGGCGAAACCCTGGGTGCGGGTCACGGCAAGATCATTCTGCTCGGCGAGCACTCGGTGGTCTACGGCCGCCGGGCGATCGCGGCCCCGATTCCGCTGGCGATTCAGGCCCGGATCGAGGATACCGCCGGGGGAATCGACTTGATCATCCCGCGCTGGAGCATCGAGCAGCGCCTGGACTTCAACGCCAAGCGCCCGCCGTCTTTCACGCGCTCGCTGGCCCGGGTTCTGGAGGCTCTGGGCCTGAGCGGCAGAGGAATGCGCATCGAGGTCTTCCCCAGCGTGCCCAGGGCGATGGGGCTGGGCGGCTCGGCCGCCCTGGCCGTGGCGGTCCTGCGCGCGCTTGATGCCCACTTCGGGCTGAACCTGTCCGACGAGCGGATCAACGAGTTGGCCTTCGAGTGTGAAAAGGTAGCGCACGGAACGCCGTCGGGGCTGGACAACACGTTGGCGACCTATGGCCAGTTCATGCTTTTCCGTTCGGGCCAGACTCAGCAACGGCAACTCATCGAAGTGACCGAACCCCTGCCCATGGTCATCGGCATGAGCGGCGTGGAAAGTCTGACCGCGCGCACCGTGGCGCGCGTGCGCGACGCCTGGCAGCGCAACCCGGAACTCTACGAGCGGATCTTCGACGAAATCGACAGCCTGGTCGGGGCCGGGCTCGATGCCCTGGGCAAGCGCGACTACGAAACGCTGGGCGAGACCATGAACATCAACCAGGGCCTGCTCAACGCCATGCAGGTCTCGAGCTGGGAGCTCGAGGAGTTGATCCAGATCGCCCGCAATCACGGCGCCGTGGGGGCAAAGCTGACCGGCGGCGGCGGCGGCGGTTCGATCATCGCCCTGTGCCCCGATTCCAGCCCCCGGGTGGCCCGGGCCATCCGTGAAGCGGGTTATCACGCGCTGGAGGTCCTGGTCGGTGGTTCCTGATTCGGCCGGACCGGCTCGAGTGGTTTCGTCGGATTCGGAATCGCTCATCGTCGTCGATGCCCAGGACAATGAACTGGGCGTACTGAGCAAGGGCGAGTGTCACGACGGACAGGGCATCCTGCACCGCGCATTTTCGTTGTTCCTGTTCGATCGGCAGGGGCGGCTTCTGGTTCAGCAGCGGGCCGCGGAAAAGCGTTTGTGGCCGCTGTACTGGGCCAACAGCTGCTGTTCTCATCCCCGGGCCGGAGAGACCATGGCCGAGGCCACCGAGCGGCGCATGCTCGAAGAACTCGGCGTGCGCGCGCCGGTTCACTTTGTCTACAAGTTTCGCTACCAGGCCGGCTACGAGGATCTCGGGTCCGAGCACGAGCTGTGCTGGGTCTACGTGGGCCGGGCTGAGCCGTTTCAGCTTCAGCCCAATCCGGCCGAACTGGCGGATTGGCGATACCTTGCCCCGGCCGAAGTCGATGCCCTCATGGCCGATCCGGACGCGCCCGTCGCGCCGTGGTTCCGGATGGAGTGGCGCACGCTCAACGAGCGTTACCGGGAGGTAATGGAAGACGCCCTGGCCTGACGGGGATGGCCAGGGCGCCGTGTGCCACGGGCCAGCTCAGGCGTCTTCGGGAGCCGCCAGTTTGAAGCCCATGCCCTGCACGGTGTGCAAAAGCTTGTTTTTGTACGGTCGATCAATGCCCTTGCGCAGGTTGTACATGTGCGAGCGCAGGGTGTCGGAATCGGGCAGCATGTCGCCCCAGAGCTCGTTTTCCAGCTGTTCGCGGCTGACCAGGCGCGGCGACTCCCGCATCAGGACTTTCAGGATGCGAATCGAGGTGGGCGACAGGTTGACCCGCTCGCCTTCGCGCTCGACGCGCATCGTACGCGGGTCAAACACCAGGTCGCCGACGCGCATGGCGCCGTCGGACATTTCCCCGCGCGCCCGGCGAATCAGGGCCCGAATCCGGACTTCCAGTTCTTCCATCTCGAACGGCTTGACCAGGTAATCGTCCGCCCCGGCGTTGAAACCGGCGACCTTGTCGTCGAGCTCGTCGCGCGCGGTCAGCATGAGGATCGGGGTGCCGTCGCCGCGCTCGCGCAGGCGCTCGCAGACGCGAATGCCGTCGATCTTGGGCAGCATCAGGTCCAGAACGATGATGTCGTACGGGTTTTCGTCGAGCAGATTCAGCGCGATGGCGCCGTCTGCGGCGTAGTCCATGGCAAAGCCGCTGCTTTCCAGATAATCGCCGATGCTGGCCGCCAGATCGTTGTGATCCTCGACCAGCAAAACGGTGGCATTGCCCTCTGATTCAGTCACTTGAAGCTCCTTCACATTTGTCGAATTCACAATTGTGAAGGAGTGGCGTGAAGTGGAAATGAAGGGGCCAGCCGTAGGTCGGCCCTACGTGGCCGACGGGCAGAGCCGGAATCTTCCCGATGATTTCGACGGGTGCCGTGTCAGGACCAGGGACCAGGGGCCATTAGCGTTTCATGTAATTGAAGAATTCTTCGTTGGTCTTGGTTACTCGCAGCTTGTCGAGCATGAACTCGATCGCCTGGGCTTCGTCCATGGGTTGCAGAATGCGGCGCAGGATCCAGGCTTTCTGGAGTTGATCGTTGCCGACCATGAGTTCTTCGCGGCGGGTGCCGGAGCGGTTGATGTCGATGGCCGGAAAGGTGCGTTTTTCGGAGATGCGTCGGCTCAGGTGGATTTCCATGTTGCCGGTGCCCTTGAACTCCTCGTAGATCACCTCGTCCATTTTCGAACCGGTATCGACCAGCGCGGTTGCGATAATGGTCAGACTGGCGCCGCCTTCGAGGTTGCGTGCGGCGCCGAAAAAGCGCTTCGGCCGCTGCAGGGCGTTGGCGTCGACGCCGCCGGTCAGTACCTTGCCCGAAGAAGGCACCACGGTGTTGTAGGCGCGCGCCAGGCGAGTGATGGAGTCGAGCAGGATGATCACGTCCTTCTTGTGTTCGACCAGGCGCTTGGCCCGCTCGATGACCATGTCGGCGACCTGGACGTGGCGGCTGGCCGGTTCATCGAAGGTCGAAGAAATGACCTCGGCGTCCACGCCGCGCTGCATCTCGGTGACTTCCTCGGGCCGCTCGTCGATCAACAGGATGATCATGTGTGTTTCGGGGTTGTTGGCCCGGATCGCCGTGGCGATGGACTGCAGCATCATGGTCTTGCCGGCCTTGGGCGGGCTGACGACCAGACCGCGCTGACCTTTCCCGATCGGCGCGATCAGGTCGATGATGCGGCCGGTGATGTCTTCGGTCGACCCGTTGCCGCGCTCGAGTTTCAGCTGTTCGCGCGGAAACTCGGGGGTCAGGTTCTCGAACAGGATCTTGTTCTTGGCCGCTTCCGGGCGATCGTAATTGAGTTCTTCGACCTTGAGCAGGGCGAAGTATCGCTCGGACTGCTTGGGCGGCCGGATCTTGCCGGAGATGTAGTCGCCGGTTCTCAGGTTGAAGCGACGAATCTGGGACGGCGAGACGTAGATATCGTCCGGCCCGGCCATGTAGGACGCTTCGGCGGCCCGAAGAAATCCGAATCCGTCCTGGAGGATTTCGAGGACGCCGTCGCCGTAGATGGATTCCTTCTTGCCGGCCTTGGCCTTGAGAATGGCGAAGATGACGTCCTGCTTGCGCGAACGCCCCATGTTTTCAACGCCGTATTCTTCGGCCATGTCCACGAGTTCTTTCGCGGTTTTTCTTTTCAGTTCGGTCAGGTTCATGGGAAATGGTTGGCAGTGATGGATCGGCACGCATTGGACGAACAGGGCCGTTCGTCACCGGTCACGCCCGGATTTGAAATTCAAATGGTCAAGATTCTTGGTAACGACATGCCCGCTGAGCAGGCGGTGGGCCAGTCAATCGTTCTTGGGGAACGTCAGGCCGGAAAAGCCCTCAAGCCGTAAGGTAGCACTATTGGCCCCGTGAGTCCAGCCATTCGCCGAATGCCAACGTGCGCTGCCCGGCCTGCGGGCCGGGCGACCCGGGGGACGAGTCTCTCAGATGGTTTCGTCGACAAAGGCTTTCAGCGCCGATTTGGTCAAGGCGCCGACCTTGGTGCCCTGGTGTTCGCCGTCTTCGAAGATCATCAGGGTGGGGATGCCGCGGATCTTGAATCGACTGGTCACCTGCTGGTTCTGGTCGATATTGACCTTGGCAATCCGCAGTTTGCCATCGTACTCGTCGGCCAGCTCGTGCAGGATGGGGTCGATCATCTTGCAGGGCCCGCACCATTCTGCCCAGTAATCGACCAGCACGGGTCCATCGGCCTTGAGAACGACTTCGTCGAAGTCGCTGTCGGATACGTGAATGATGTTGTCGCTCACAGTCAAAAGCTCCTTGGAATACGGAATTCGCAGTGTCAGTGGGGCAAGCCCGCCGTGCGCCTGGCCGGGGACGACGCGCTGGGGACGGCAGTGGCTAACTCAGTGCGCATATACTACCCGATTGGCATCAGCGGTATGTCCCAGGCTCGAACTTCCGGCGACGACGCCGGCCTCGGGCGCCTTTTCAAACGACAGGAATTCTTAGTGAGCGAAAAGCCCAGCACTGAAGTAGTATTGACCGACATCCGGTTCGATACGTTCGATCTTGACGAGCGCATCGCGCGCGGCGTAGCAGACGCCGGTTTCGAGCGATGTACCCCGATTCAGGCAAAAACCCTGCCGCTGGCCCTGAGCGGCCGCGACGTGGCCGGCCAGGCGCGAACCGGCACCGGCAAGACGGCCGCCTTTCTGCTGGCGATTTTCCGCCGCCTGCTGAGCGCTGAAAGCAGCCGGCCGGGCACCAACCCGCGGGCGATCTGCGTGGCACCGACGCGGGAACTGGCGATCCAGATTCACCGCGACGCCGAGCTTCTCGGCCAGCATACGGGCCTGCGTTCGCTGCTGGCCTACGGCGGCGTGGACTACGCCAAGCAGCGCGACCGGATCGCCGAAGGGGTCGATATCCTGGTCGGGACGCCCGGTCGCCTGATCGACTACCTCAAGCAGGACATCTACAGCCTCAAGCACATCGAAGTGGCCGTGCTTGACGAGGCCGACCGGATGTTCGACCTGGGCTTCATCACCGACATCCGCTTCCTGTTTCGGCGCATGCCGCCGGTCGATCAACGCCAGACCCTGATGTTTTCGGCCACGTTCCCGCTCAAGGTCACCGAGCTGGCCTACGAACACATGAACGATGCCGAGACGATTCGCATCGAAGAAGAGCAGATGACCACTGACCGGGTAACCCAGGTTGTCTACTACCCGGCCAACCGGGAGAAATTGCCCCTGCTGGTCAAGCTGTTGCGCGACATGCAAGACGAGCACGTCATGGTCTTCATCAATACCCGGCACGCGGCCGACCGGGTCGCCCGCACCCTTACCGCCAACGGCTTCAACGCCGCAATGCTGGCCGGCAATGTGCCCCAGGACAAGCGCCAGAAACTGCTCAAGCGCTTCCACGACGGCGAAATCGACGTCATGGTCGCGACCGATGTGGCCGCGCGCGGTCTCCACATCCCGGACGTCAGCCACGTCATCAATTACGACCTGCCGCAGGACGCGGCCGACTACGTTCATCGGATTGGCCGGACCGCCCGTCTGGGCGCCACCGGGGATGCGATCAGCTTCGCCTGCGAAGACTACGCGTTCTACCTGCCCGACATCGAAAAGTACATCGACATCGAGTTGCCGGTGCTGCCGCACGACCCGGACGAGCTTCCGGTCCTGAAAAGGCCGCCGCCGCGCAAGAAAAGTGCCGGTGATCGTCCGCGCGGAGGCGGCGGCGGTGGTGGTGGCCGCGGCCGTCGCCGGCGGTCGGGTTGACGGATAACCGCCGGTCTGTCCCAGCAGGTGTTTCTGCCAGGTCGTTCGATCCCCGGTGATCCCGCTCTGTGGGCCCTCCGGGACGGGCTCGCCTTGTGCTAACCTCCGGTTAGTCGGATTGATTCGCGAGTAACCAGCCGTTGTATTCCAGCTTGACCGCCCACTGGCCTGGCCGCCTGGCTCGACTGACCAACGTCGTGCTGGTGCTGGTGCTGGCCTGGCTTGCCGTCCAGTTGCTGTGGCTGGTTTTGATCGGACCGGAAGTCGAGCCGGCCGCGGTCCCCTCGGTTCCCCAGGTCCAGCCGGCCGCGACTGCGCGTGACGGGTTCCGCTGGGATCTGTTCGGCGAGGCTGCTCCGGCTGCCCCGGTCGTGGCCCGGCCCGTGCCCACGTCCTCGACCCGCCTGCGCCTGCTCGGCTTGATGTCCGGCGGTCCGGAGGCGTTTGCCATCATCGCCGACGACGAAGGGCGCGAGCGGGTGTACAGAAGCGGCGACGAATTGCCCGACGGCAGTACGCTGGACTCGATCGAGCCCTTCCAGGTCGTGATCCTGCGCAACGGCGAGCTCGAAGCCTTGCCGATCCCGCGCGAGCGCGCCGAGAGATCCGAACGAGCGCAAGCGCGCGCCGGGACTTCCAGCCGGGCGCAGCTGCCCGGCGTTCGCGGTTTCGAGGCCCCGGCCGGAATCAGCGCGGCCGCGCTGCAGACGCCCGGGCAGACATCCGGCGGTCTGGACGAGCGGGTGTCGGTCATGCCGGTCGCCGGAGGCGGCTTCCGGGTGCGGCCGGGGCGGGATGCTACGCTGTTTGCTGAACTTGGCCTGCAGGTCAACGACATCGTCACCGCGGTCAACGGCCAGCCGCTGACCTCCGAGGAAGATGCCAGGGCCTTGTTCGCCGAGGTCATGCGCCGCGGCGAAGTCTCCATTACCATCACCCGGGAGGGTCGGGAAATGACCCTCAGGCCGGACCTGGAACGAATTTTGTCCAGGCTGTGAGTTCTACCCTTCCGCGGAGTCGGATCATCCCATGCTGCATCGTCTGACCTGTCTACTGTTCGCGCTTTGCCTGGTGCTCCCGGCTCTGGCCGAAGTTGCCGACCAGGACGGTCACGTCCTGAACTTCAAGGATGCCGACATCCGCTCGCTGATCACGGCGGTTGCGGAAATGACCGGGCGCAACATCATCATCGACCCCCAGGTTTCGGGCCGGGTGACCGTGATTTCGTCCCAGCCGCTGAGCGGCGAAGAGGTCTACGCGGTGTTTCTGTCCATCCTGCGCGTCCATGGCTACACCGCCGTCGCCGACGAGCACGTCGTGCGCATCCTGCCCGACGTCAACGCGCGCCAGGACGGCCGCGTTCCGGTCGACGACATGCGCGCCGGCGGCGACGACCCGGTCACCCGGATCCTTGCCCTGGAACACGTGCGCGCCGCCGAGGCCTCGCAGCTGCTGCGCTCTCTGTTGCCGCAGTCGGCCTACATGGCCCATCACGACCCGTCCAACGTGCTGATCATTTCCGATCGGTCGGCCAACGTACGCCGGATCGAAACCATTGTGCGGCGCCTGGATGCGGCCAGCGATCAGGACATCGAGGTCATCGCTCTCAGCCACGCCGATGCCGCCGAGATCGTGCGCCTGCTCAACCGCCTCTATCCGGACGCCGGTGCCGAAAGTGCCCTGGCCGACGAGCGCACCAACACCATCATCCTGGCCGGCGAGCCCAACCGTCGCCTTCGTCTGCGCACGCTGATCAGCCACCTCGACACCCCGCTGGAAGCCGAGGGTTCGACCCAGGTGATCTACCTGCGCTATGCCACCGCCGAAAGCCTGGTCCCGGTGCTGGAGGGCATGCTGGACCTGGATCGCGAGGACGGCCAGCGGGTTCGCATCCAGGCCCATCAGGACACCAATTCGCTGGTCGTCAGCGCGCCTCCGTCTGTTTTCCGGTCGATCCAGTCGGTGGTCAACCAACTCGACATTCGCCGCGCCCAGGTGCTGGTCGAGGCCATCATCGCCGAAGTGGCCGTGGACACCTCGCGCGAGTTGGGCATTCAGTGGCAGGCTTTTGCCTCGGGCGATCGCGGGCTGTTCGGCGGCACCAACTTCCAGACCGGCGGGCGCAACATCCTCAACCTGAGTGCCGCCGCCGGCGAGCTTGGCCAGGAAGGCAACCTGCTGCTGCCGGGTCGCGGCCTGAACGTTGGCTACGTGCGCGGCCGCTCCAGTCTGCTGGGGGTGGAGATTCTCGAGATCGGTGCCCTGGCCCGGGCCCTGAGCCAGGACGCCAACACCAACGTGCTGTCCACGCCTTCGATCGTGACCATGGACAACCACGAGGCCAGCATCAACGTCGGCCAGGAAGTTCCGTTCTTGTCGGGCAGCTTCGCCACCCAGGGGTTCACCGGCGGCGACGGCCAGGTCAATCCCTTCCAGACCATCAACCGCGAGGAAATCGGCATCAAGCTCAACGTCACCCCGCTGATCAACGAGGGCGACACCATCCTGCTGCAGATCGCCCAGGAAGTCTCCAGCCTGGCCCCGTCCGGCGGTGCGGTCGACCTGATCACCAACAAGCGCACCATTTCCACCCGGGTCATGGTGCCCGACGGCGCCATCCTGGTGCTGGGTGGTCTGACCACCGACGACCTTCAGGAGCAGATGGAAAGCGTGCCCGGGCTGGGCCGGATTCCGGTACTCGGCGAGCTGTTTCGCTACCGTTCAACCACTAGCGTCAAGCGCAACCTGATGATCTTCATTCGTCCGCAGATCCTCCATGACGATCAGCTGCTCGACGACATCACCCGGTCCAAGTACTCGCGCATTCGCACCGAGCAGCTCAACCAGCGCGATCGCCCGCGCGGCATGACCCGGCCCGAAGACATGCCGCTGCTGCCCGAACTGCGCGATTTCCTGCACTCGCCGCCGGATGGAGACTGAGTTCCGCCCGGGCTACGGTTTCGCCCGCCGCCGCGGCGTCGCCGTCGCCGGGCGCGACGGCGAAAACATCCGCCTGGCGGTGCGTGAACCGGTCGATCTGGCAGCGGTCCAGGAAGTGCGCCGGCGGCTGAACGGTCATGTCCATCTGGAAAAACTCTCCGCGGCCGAATTCGACCGCCTGGTCACCAGCCTGTACCAGGCCGGCGATGACGCTGCCGCCCAGGTGGCCGAAGACATGGGCGAGGACCTGGACCTGGCCCGCCTGGCCGAGGATCTGCCCGAACCGGCCGACCTGCTCGAAAGCGAAGACGACGCGCCCATCATTCGCCTGATCAACGGCATTCTGACCCAGGCCCTGCGCGAGAACGCCTCCGACATTCATCTGGAGCCTTTCGAGGACCGCCTCTCGGTCCGCTTTCGGGTCGACGGTGTGCTGCGCGAAGTGATGTCGCCGGCGCGCGCCCTGGCCGGCCTGATCACCTCGCGCATCAAGGTGATGTCGCGGCTCGACATCGCCGAGAAGCGGGTTCCCCAGGATGGTCGCATCGGCCTGCGCATTGCCGGACGGCCGGTGGATGTGCGCGTCTCGACGCTGCCTTCCAACCACGGCGAGCGGGTGGTCCTGCGCCTGCTCGACAAGGCGGCCGGCCGGCTGGACCTGGCCGAACTGGGCATGGATCCGGAAAGCGAACAGCGGGTTGCGAGCATGATTGCCCGGCCGCACGGCATCCTGCTGGTCACCGGGCCGACCGGTTCGGGCAAGTCGACCACCCTGTATGCCGCGCTGCTGCGCCTCAACGATCGCAGCCGCAACATCATGACGGTCGAAGACCCGATCGAGTACGACCTCGACGGCATCGGCCAGACCCAGGTCAACCCCAAGGTCGATCTGACCTTCGCCCGCGGCCTGCGCGCGATCCTGCGCCAGGATCCGGACGTGGTCATGGTCGGCGAGATTCGCGACCTGGAAACGGCCCGGATCGCCGTTCAGGCCAGCCTGACCGGTCACCTGGTGATGTCGACCCTGCACACCAACACCGCCGTGGGCGCGATCACGCGCCTGGTCGACATGGGGATCGAGCCGTTTCTGCTCGCTTCCAGCCTGATCGGTACCCTGGCCCAGCGCCTGGTCCGCGTGCTCGATCCGGAAACCCGCGAGGCGTTCGAGATCAGCGCCGAAGAACTTGCCCGCCTGGGCCTGGAAGGGCGCCCGGACAGCACCTTGTACCGGCCGCGCGAGGACCTGCCGCCGGGACGATCCGGCTATCGCGGACGCACCGGCATCTACGAGCTGGTGCCGGTCAACGATGCGATGCGCTCCCTGATCCACGACGGCGCCGCCGAGGCCCGGCTCGAGCGCCTGGCCCGCGAGCTGAGCCCGTCGATCCTCGACGATGGCTGGCGCAAGGCCACGGCCGGGATCACCTCGCTGGAAGAAGTCCTGCGCGTCACCCGCGCCGCCTAGGGGCATGGGCGCGTTCGAATATCAGGCCCTGCAGGGCAGCAAGACCCTCCGCGGTCTTGTCCAGGCCGATACGGCCCGGTCGGCTCGCGCCCAGCTGCGCGAACGCGGCCTGCTGCCGCTGGAGGTCCGCGCCGTCCGGGCCGAGCAAGCCCGGGGCCTGTCGCTGGGCGGGCAGGGCGGAGAGCGGGCCCTGCTCATGCGCCAGCTTTCCAGCCTGCTCAAGGCCGGGCTGACCCTGGAGGAGGTCTTGAGCGTGCTCGTCGAACAGGCCGATTCGGCTCCGCTGCGGCGCCAGCTCGGGGCCATCCGGGCGCGGGTCATGGAGGGTCAGAGCCTGTCGGCGGCGATGGCCGAGCATCCGCGCCTGTTTCCGGGCATGTACACCGCCGCCATCGCCGCCGGCGAGCGCGCCGGTCGGCTGGAAAACGTGCTCGGGCGCCTGGCCGATCACGCCGAGCAGCGCGACGCCATGAACCGTGGACTGAGCCTGGCCCTGGTTTACCCGCTGCTGCTGGCGCTGATCGCCCTGGGCGTGGTCTGGGGCCTGATCGGGTTCGTGGTCCCGCGCGTGGTCGGTGTGTTCGAGCACGCGGCCCAGGAACTGCCGCTGTTGACCCGAAGCCTGCTGGCGCTGTCGGATTTCATCGCCTCGTACGGTTTGCTGGTCTTGGCCGGACTGATGGCCGGACTGATCGCGGCCGCACTCGCCCTGCGCCGGCCCGGCCCGCGCCGCTGGGCGGATCAGCGCCTGCTCCGGCTGCCGGTGCTGGGGCGACTGGTGCGGGCGCGCCAGACGGCCTCGTTTACCCGCACCCTGGCCATCCTGGTGTCCAGCGCGGTGCCGCTGGTCGAGGCCTTGAGCGTGTCGGCCGGCGTGGTCGGCAACCGGGTCGTGCAGGCCGATATCCAGCGCGCCGCGGCCCAGGTCCGCGAGGGTGTGTCGCTGTCCAAATCACTGGGCTCGGCGTTCTGGCTACCGCCGGTTGCGCGCCGCCTGATCAGCGGCGGTGAGAAGAGCGGTGAACTTTCGCCGATGCTCGAGCACGCCGCAGCGATCCAGGAACGCGAGCTGAACTCGGCAACCAGCGTACTGCTGGCCGTGCTTCAGCCGGTGCTGATTCTGCTGGTCGGCCTGATGGTGCTCTACATCGTCCTGGCCATCATGCTGCCGATCCTGAGCATGAGCCAGCTGCTGGCATGATCACCTTCGAGCACGTCGGCAAGCGCTACCCCGGCGGGATCCAGGCCGTCAGCGACGTCAATTTCCACCTCGAGCGCGGCGAGCTCGCCTTCCTCACCGGCCATTCCGGGGCAGGCAAGTCGACCCTGCTGCGACTGATCGCGCTGCTCGAGCGTCCCAGTCGCGGCCAGGTCCTGTTCGACGGGCGCAACGTGAGCAAGCTGGCCCGGCGCCACATCCCGTACCTGAGACGGCGAATCGGGGTGATCTTCCAGGATCACCGTTTGCTGACCGACAAGCGCGTGTTCGACAACGTCGCCCTGCCGCTGTTGATCGCCGGCGTCTCCTTCGGTGAAATCCAGCGCCGGGTGCGCGCCGCCCTGGACAAGGTCGGCCTGCTCGACAAGGAAGCGATGTACCCGCCCATGTTGTCGGGCGGCGAACAGCAGCGCGTCGGCATTGCCCGGGCGATCATCGGGCGTCCTCCGGTGCTGCTGGCCGACGAGCCCACCGGCAATCTCGATCCGGTGCTGTCGGAGCAATTGATGAACACCTTCCTGCAGCTCAACGAGACCGGGGTGACGGTCCTGATCGCCAGTCATGACCTGGACCTGGTCCGGCGCCTGCGTCGTCGTGTCCTGGTCCTGGCCAACGGTGAAATCATCGACGACGTCGCGGCCGGGCCAGGGTCGACGAGTGGTGCCCGGGATGGCTAGGGTGCGGCGTTCGGGGCGCGAGGTCCAGGCCTCGAGCGCGGGCCTTCGCGCCTGGGCGCGGCGCCATGCATTCAGCCTGTTTTCTTCGCTGGGCAACCTGTCCCGGCATCCGCTGGGCTCGCTGATGACCGTGGGCGTGCTCGCCTTTGCCCTGGCCCTGCCGCTGGCCCTGCAGGTTGCGCTGGTCAACCTGGAGCGAATCGGTCAGCAGTGGGAACGGCTGGATACGCTGTCGGTGTTCCTGGACACGGGCCTGGTCGCCGCCGACGTCGACCGGCTGGTTTCGCGGGTCAGCAGCTGGCCGGAAGTCTCGACCGTCGACCCGATCAGTCCGGAGCAGGGGATGGCCGAACTGTCGCAGCAACTTGGTCTCACCGAGGTTGCCGATCTGGTCGCCGACAATCCCCTGCCCTGGGTGCTGGAGGTCTCGCCCCGTTCCACGGCCGGCCGCGGCGCCTTGCTCATGCGGCTGGATCAGGAAGCCGGCGTTGCCAACGTGATCGTCGATCTGCAGTGGCTGGAACGCCTGGACGCCATGACCGAGCTGCTGGCCCAGTTCGTCTGGCTGCTGGGCGCACTGCTGGCCCTGGGCGTGGCGGTCATCGTCGGCAACACCATCCGCCTGGACATCCAGAACCGGCGCGAGGAGATCGAGGTGATGGCCCTGGTCGGGGCGACGGCCGCGTTCATCCGGCGGCCGTTTCTCTACACCGGGCTGTGGTACGGCTTGCTCGGCGGCTTGCTGGCCTGGGCGATGGTTCAGGGCGGCCTGCTGATCCTGACCGGGCCCGTGGAGGAGTTGAGCCGAACCTACGCCGAGCGCTTCGATCTGGTCGGTCCCGTGCCCGAAGTGATCTTCGTGCTGGTGGCCGGCAGCGGCCTGCTCGGCGTGATCGGATCCTGGCTGGTGGTCGGGCGATCGCTGGCAGCCATGGATTCCTGACCCTCAGTAGTCGCAGACACCCCTCGGGAAGATCGCCTCCAGCCGCGCTCGCTGGTCTTCATCGGGTACCCAGTCACCGTACAGACCGCGCTCGATGGCTGCATCCAGCGACTGCAGTTCGCACTGGAAGACGTCGTCGGTGAACGGGGCGCCGGCTTCCAGGCGGGAATTGCTGAACAGCTCGAAGCGCTCGCTGCAGGAACCGGGCGGCTGATCGTCGAGGATGCCCGCCCAGACCTCGGGTCCGGCCGCGATCAGGCTGCCGTCGGGCTCGAAACAGGCGTCATCGGCATCCGCCGGCGGGGCCTGGCCTGGCTCGCCGCTGTCCGGGTCCAGCCACTGCCCGATCGCATCCAGCGCCCGGTGGCTCACTTCCTCGATCGCCGGAGCGACGCCGTCGGAATTGCTGTCCACGAACCAGATGCGGTGCATCTCGGCCTGGCCCTGGCCGGCCAGCAGCCGGGCGCGGGCGACGAACGACTGGCGTGCGTGGTGCATGTCCAGCACCGGTTCGAGGTAGTCGCGTACGTCGATGATCGGAATCTGGCGCGGCAGGTGACCGGAAAAGACCATGCCGGACTCGGTGATCGCGGCCACGGCGTCCGGGTCGGCCCGGGTGCGCGCTGCCGGCCGGTCCGGCCCTTCGGCCTGCCAGGCGTTGCGGCCGGAGTAGGGGTCGAAGACTTCCTCGAAGCGCAAACCACCGGCGAACAGGGCCAGTAGCGTTCGCCACAGCGGCCAGTCGCGGTCCTCGGCCAGAGTGCGCAGCAGGTCGTTCGGATAGGTGAACGGCAGGACCTCGGGGCGCATGAGTTCGGGCGGTTTCCAGCCGCCGACGTGGTGGTTGATGTCGAGAAACTGCTCCGGGCTGATGCGTCCGTCGCGCAGCGCGCGCAGGCCGTACTGGACGCCGACGTTGTCCCAGGGCACGCGCGCATAGCCGGTCTCCGGGTCGGTGCCGTAGGCCTCGCGTGCATCACTGAAGTGCGTGCGCTCTATCGCATCCTGCTGCCTGCCCAGCAATTCCCAGTTGGCCTCGTTGCCGAAGTGGGGATTGAAGGCCAGCGGCAGCAGGCCCAGCCAGCTTTCCATGCATTCACTGGAACCGGTCGGGGCCGGGTAGTCGATCCCGAGCAGGCGAACGATGCGGCTGATGCGGGTCATTCTCTCGGCATTGCGGCCCAGATAGCCGTCGATGGCGTTGAGTCCCTGCAGCCACTGGCGCCGATCCCAGCTTCGCCAGAACGCCGGATCGTCGACGTCCCGGTTCATGGTCCGGTCCAGCAGCGCGCAGTCGGAAATGTGGATGACCTGGGTCGCCATGTCCGGGTAGCTGCGCTGGGGCACCGCGGCATCGAGCAGGCCGGGATGATTCTGGGCGATCAGGTACTGCTGCACCGCGCCGCCCGACCCGCCCAGGCCGACGGTGTAGAGCGGCTCGCCGTGGCGCTCGACGAAGCGCGCCTTGACCCGTTCGGCGACCCGTCCGGCCCGCAGCATGTTGTAGTGATCGCCGGTGCGATTGCCGCTGGAATGAACCACCGCGTAGCCGCGCGCCAGGCGGTCCGGCCGGCCGGTGATGGCGCGGCTGGAATAGCGCCCCTGGGTGTGGCCGATGCCGACCCCGCCCTGGAACTGGTAGAGCAGGCGGCCGTTCCAGTGCGCGTGGTCCGGCGCTTCGGGGTCGCCGTGCAGGACTTCATCGGCCGGAACCAGCATCGAGATCGAGTAGATGAAACGCTTGATCACTCCGCGCTCGTGGCGGATCAGGTAGGGCACCTCGCGCCCGTCGGTCAGCGTGAGCATGGCGATCGGGGTCCCGCCGACCAGCGCCTGAACATCGGCCAGGCCCTCGCCGCCCGGTGCCGCCTGGTCGTGATCGCGCACGCGGTGGCGATGTCCCTGTTCGTCGACCGCGTAGTACCAGAAGCGGGTCTCGGCTTCGCAGTCGCGGCTGTAGCCGATGTTCCTGCCCTCCGCATCGCGCACCGCCACGCCGTCCCCGGCGTGGTTGTCGACGATCAGGGCCAGGCCGTAATCCTGGGCGGTGCAGGCGAACGGATACTGCGGCGCAGGAGCGGCTTCCGCGCCTGCCTGGGGGGCGACCAGGGCCAGCGAGCAGGCGGCCAGGAGTCCGGAAAAAAGCGATGCGGGGCGAGAGAACATTGAACACATGCCTACTCAGAACCGGCCGCATCGGCTCGAGTTCCAACTCTGTTCGACCCCATCGACCGACAGACCGGGTCCGGCCCGGCCTGGCGCGCGGCAGTGACGACAGCAAGTGGATGCAAGAGCATTGCTTCAGTCGTCCGTGCCCCAACCGCCGCCGCCCGGTGTGCGGATGACCAGCATCGCGTTTTCCTCGATCTCGGCCCGGTCGCAGCCGGCCAGTTTCTGCCTGCGGCCGTCGGTGTGTTCGATCCAGGCCTCGCCGGTCCTGCCGGCGCCGCCGCCGTTCAGGCCCTGCGGTGCCTGGGTGCGCGAATTGGCCAGCAGGGCGACGGTCATCGGCTCGAGGAACCGGATCCGCCGTTCGGCGCCGTGACCGCCGCGCCAGCGGCCGTGGCCGCCGGAATCGGGGCGCACCCCGAACCCGTCGAGCAGCACCGGGAAACGGGTTTCGAGAATTTCCGGGTCGGTCAGGCGCGAGTTGGTCATGTGGGTGTGGACGGCGTCGGCGCCGTCGAAGCCTTCGCCGGCACCGGCGCCGCCGCACAGGGTCTCGTAGTGCTGGTAGCGGGCGTTGCCGAAGGTCAGGTTGTTCATCGTGCCCTGGCTGTTGGCGAGCTTGCCCATGGCCGCGAGCAGGGCATCGGTGATGACCTGGCTGGTCTCGACGTTGCCGGCGACCACGGCGGCCGGATGTTTCGGATTAAGGATGCTGCCTTCGGGAATGATCAGCTCGACCGGCGCCATGCAGCCGTCGTTCAAGGGGATGTCGTCGGCGACCAGGGTTCTGAGCACGTAGAGCACGCAGGCCCGGGTGATCGCGGCCGGGGCGTTGAAGTTGTCGGGCTGCTGCGGGCTGGAGCCGCTGAAATCGATTACCGCGCTGCGGCGCTTGCGATCGACCGTGACCCGGACTTCGATGTGCGCGCCGGAGTCCATGGTCTTGACCCAGTGACCGTCTTCGAGCTCAACAAGGGCGCGGCGGACCTGCTCGGCGGCGTTGTCCTGGACGTGGCCCATGTAGGCCTGGACCACCTCCAGGCCGAATTGCTCGACCATCTCGGCCAGTTCGGACAGGCCGCGCGCGTTGGCCGCGATCTGGGCGTGCAGATCGGCGAAGTTCTGGCGCGGGTTGCGGGCCGGGTGCGCGCCCGAGCCCAGCAGGTCCGACAGGCGCTGCTCGTCGAGGCTGCCGGCGCGCACGATCCGGGTCGGCGGGATGAGCACGCCTTCGTCGTCGATGTGGCGGCTGTGCGGCGGCATGGAGCCGGGGGTCAAGCCGCCGATGTCGGCGTGGTGGGCGCGACTGGCGGTGAAAAACAGCAACTGCCCTCCGGCGCCGAAACACGGGCTGACCACGGTCAGGTCGGGCAGGTGGGTGCCGCCGGCGTAGGGATCGTTGAGCAGGAAGACGTCGTCGGGGCGCAGGTCGTCGCCGAAGGTTTCGATGACCGAGCGCACGCTTTCGCCCATGGAGCCCAGGTGCACCGGCACGTGCGGCGCGTTGGCCACCAGCCGGCCGCGGCCGTCGAACAGGGCACAGGAGAAGTCCAGCCGTTCCTTGATGTTGGCCGACCAGGCGGTTTTCTGCAGGGCCACGCCCATGTGTTCGGCGATCGCCATGAACAGGTTGTTGAACACCTCGAGCATGACCGGGTCGACGTCCTTGCCGGCCTTCGGGCCGACGGCGCGGCGTTCGCGGCGCTCCAGGACCAGGTGGTGGCGGTCGTTCAGCTGCGCGGTCCAGCCGGGTTCGAGCACGGTCGTGGCATGGTCCTCGATCAGCACGGCCGGTCCGTCCACGCGCTGGCCCGGCCGGATGTCCTCGCGCCGATAGACCGGCGTGTCGGGGTGCTCCTGCCCGGCCATCCAGGTGTTCACCCTGGCGGAGTTTTTCGGGGCTGAGGAGTCCGGGGCGCGTTCGTCGGCCGATTCGGTCAGCGCCTGGCCCGGCGCCAGCGCTTCGACCAGGCCGGATTCGGCGACGATCTCGCGGCCGTCCAGGACAAAGCCGAACTGGCGCCGGTGCGCCGCGCGGAATGCTTCGCGCATTCGGGCCGGATCGTCGGAGTCGACCAGCAAGGTGGTGTCGGTGCCGCTGTATTTCAGGTGCAGTTGCGAGCGGGTGCGGATCTCGCCGCCATCGTGGCCCTGATCGGTCAGCTCGGCGATGGCCTGCTCCAGGGCCTTGGCTTCGGCCCGGTCCAGGGGAGCCACGAGCTGGTCGTCCACGGTCTGGCCGAGCGGGAACTCGCGCAGCGCAATGACGTCGGCCAGGCCCATGCCATAGGCCGACAGGACGCCGGCCATGGGGTGAATCAGAACGGTGTCCATCCCCAGGGCGTCGGCGACCAGGCAGGCGTGCTGGCCGCCGGCGCCGCCGAAGCAGTTGAGGGCATAGCGGGTAACGTCGTGACCGCGCTGGACCGAAATCTTGCGGATCGCGCTGGCCATGTTGTTGACCGCGATCTGCAGAAAGCCCTCGGCCACCGCGCGCGCGGATCGCCGGTCGCCGGTCGCGGAACGGATCTCGGCGGTCAGTTGCTCGAAGCGCTCATGGACCACCTCGACGTCGAGCGGCTGATTGGCCCCGGGTCCGAACACGGCCGGGAAGAACTCCGGCTGCAGCTTGCCGAGCATGAGGTTGCAGTCGGTTACGGTCAGCGGTCCGCCACGGCGGTAGCAGGCCGGGCCCGGGTTGGCCCCGGCCGAGTCCGGTCCGACCCGGTAGCGGCTGCCGTCGAAGTGCAGACAGGAGCCGCCGCCGGCGGCCACGGTGTGGATTTCCAGCATGGGCACGCGCATCCGGACTCCGGCGATCTCGGTCTCGAAGCAGCGTTCCAGCTCGCCGCCGTAGTGCGAGACGTCGGTGGAGGTGCCGCCCATGTCGAAGCCGATGACGCGCTCGAATCCGGCCAGGGCCGCGGTGCGGACCGAGCCGATGATGCCGCCGGCCGGGCCCGACAGGATGGCGTCCTTGCCGGCGAAGCGCTCCGAGCCGGTCAGGCCGCCGTCGGATTTCATGAACTGCAGGGCAACATCGCCGAGTTCGGCGGCGACGCGGTCGGCGTAGCGGCGCAGCACCGGCGACAGATAGGCATCGACCACGGTGGTGTCGCCGCGCCCGATCAGCCGGATCAGCGGGCTGACCTGGTGCGACAGGCTGACCTGTTCGAAGCCAACGCGTCGGGCGAGTCGGCCGACAAGTTGCTCGTGCTCCGGATAGCGATAGCCGTGCACGAACACCACGGCGAGCGCGCGGATGCCCCGGGCCTTGAGTGTTTTCAGTTCCTCGACCAGAACCGACTCGTCGGGCGCCTGCAGCACGGTTCCGTCGGCCCGGATGCGCTCGTCGATTTCGACAACGGCGTCGTAGAGGCGCTGCGGCCGCTGGATGTCCAGGGCAAAAATCTCCGGCCGGGCCTGGTGGCCGATGCGCAGGGCATCGCGAAACCCGCGCGTGATCAGCAGCGCGGTGGGCTCGCCGCGCCGCTCGAGCAAGGCGTTGGTGGCGACCGTGGTGCCCATCCGGACGTGCTCGATGCGGTGGGCGGGAATCGAGTCTTCGGGGGAGAGCTGCAAAAGCCGCCGAACGCCTTCGATGGCGGCATCGTCGTAGTGCTCGGGGTTGTCCGACAGCAGCTTTGCGGTGTGCAGCTCGCCGTCGGGCCTGCGTCCGACCACGTCGGTGAACGTGCCGCCGCGGTCGATCCAGAATCGCCACGAAGCGGGGCAGGGTTGGGATCGGCTGGATTCAGTCATCGCTTGATACCGTAGTGTATCTCGCTGGCGCCTGCCCACCGGTTCGGGCCGTGACCGTGCTATAAGACTGCCGATGAGTGATCAATCTTCGTTTCCGCCGGGCGGTCGAAAGCGCGTCTGGGTGCTGCCGGTGCTTGTCATTGTCGGTTTGGTGATCGGCGTGCTCCAGCCCCTGGGGGTCGAGGAGTTGCTGCAGATCGGCCGCGAGTTGGCCGGCAACCCGCTGTTTCTCGTGCTGGTTCTGGTGGGCATGGTCATCCTGTTCACGTTCGGCTTGCCGGGCAGTATCGGAGTATGGCTGATCGCGCCGTTCCAGCCGCCGCTGATCGCGACCTTGCTTCTGGTCGCCGGCAGCGTCAGCGGCGCATTTGGGGCCTACCAGTTCAGTGCGCGCCTGCGCGGCGATTGGGAGCCGGAGGGGTTCAGCAGCCGTATCGTCGGACTGCTGTCGCGCCAGGGCGGCGTGATGACCCAGACCGCGCTGCGCATCCTCCCCGGGTTCCCGCATTCGGTGGTCAATTTTGCCGGCGGCGTGCTGGGGCTGGGCCTGACCGGGTTTCTGGCCGCCGCGACCGTGGGCCTGGCGATCAAGTGGGGCGTGTATGCCAGCGCCATCCATGGCCTGGTCGAGGCGGTTGAATCCGAGGAAGTGATGGATCCGACCACCCTGCTGCCGTTGATTGTCCTCAGCGGCTTGTTGTTGCTGGGCGCACTGGCCAGGCGCTGGGTGGCCGGAAAAGTTCCGGCCGACAACAACGACTGACCGGTCTTTCGGGGCCAGGCGCTCAGTCGCCCAGGTCACCGATCGTGCGTTTGAGCGCTTCGATGCGCTGCTCGTCCCAGCCCGGCGGCTCGATCAGGGCCTGCCAGCTGTCGATGTAATGTTCGGTGGCGTAGGAGTGCCCGTATCCGATCGGAGCGGTCTCGGCGGCGGCGATGTCGACGGCCAGCTGCAGAAAAGTCACCACCGGGTACCAGCGCAGGAATGGTGACACGTCCGGGCCGCGCTCACCGCGCATCCAGGCCGGCTCGCGGTACAGCGCGGAGGGCTCGAAAAAGCTGATTGGATCGCTGGCGTATTGCAGGTAGGCGATCCGGAACGGTCCCCACGGTGCGGCGAAATCTTCCAACCCGCCGTCCTGGTTGGCAAAGCGGATCACCGAACCGTCGCGGAAACGCGGCCGCCAGGCCGGGGTCCCGGGCCTGCGCTGGGCCGTGGCCCATTGCCAGCTTTGGCTGCGGAACGGCGGGCCGCTCCACAGGGCCCCGTCGATCGGATCCCCGACCAGGTCCCACATGTCGGCCGAGCGGTCGGAGTTGAGTGCGCCCAGGCTCAATCCGTGCAGGTACAGGCGTGGCCGGTGTTCGGTCGGCAGTTCACGCCAGTGCCGATAGACCCGATCGAACAGGGCGCGCGCGGTCTCCTGACCGTAGTCGGGCTGGGCCAACAGCGACAGCCAACTCGGCAGATACGAATACTGCACCGCCACGCTGGCAACCCGGCCGCCGACCAGGTATTCGATGCTTTGAATACCGCCCGGATCGACCCAGCCGGTGCCGGTGGGCGTGATCACGACCAGGTAGTCGCGTTCGAATCCGCCGATGCGCTGCAGTTCGGCCAGGGCCAGTTCGGCCCGTTCCTCGATGGTTTCGGCGGAATTCAGGCCGACATAGACCCTCAGCGGCTCATCGATCGGGCCGGGCGCCAGCCGCGCCAGTTCGTCGGCGGCGGGCACCCGGGCCACGAAGCGGCGGCCCTGTCGACCCAGTTCCTCCCAGCCCAGCAGCGATGCGGCAGAACCGGAGTGGAGGGGATTGGTCGGCACGTCGAGCTCGTCTTCGATCAGCAGGTCGAGCTGGCGGAACGAGGCGTCGAAGCTGTTGAGCGCCACGCGCGCGAGCACCCCGGAAAACAGACCCCAGAACAGGGCAACGGTGATCACGACGCTGATGACCAGGGAGATGCGTCCCGGGACGACGCGATTCGCGGTGCGCGATACGGTGCGCTTGATCAGGCGAAACAGCCGGGCCAGTCCGAGCAGGGCGAGAAACACCAGCAGGGCGATCAGCCCCAGCGAGAACGGCCGGGTGGTGTCGACCGGGTCCAGGTCCATGAGCTCGCGGATGCTGTTCTGCCAGGCCGAGGCCCGCACCAGAAAGCCGATCACGATGGCCGCGCACAAGACCCAGGCGATGATCTTGCCGATCAACAGAACGCGTCCGCGAAACTCCGGCAACTCCATGAAATTCCACAGCCAGTGCAGAAACACGCCGATCGCGTAGCCGGCCGAGAAGGCCACGCCGGACAGCAGTGCCTGCATCAGGAACGGGCGCGGCACCAGGCTGGGCGAGAGCGAGGTAGCGAACAGCAGGGCGCCGACCAGCAGCCCGGTCGTCGACAGGGATCGGCGCAGCAGGTGCAGGTGTTTGATTTTCATCGCTTGAGTGTCTCATGGGCGCATCAGGCACGACTGCATTTGAGCACAAATCACGCGGCCCGGCGCCGCGGATCGGCAGGAGCAGATTCCCGGCTGCACGGGCGGCGTGCGATGAGGTGGCCATGGCCGGCGCGCCTGGCGCCGGCGGCTTGTCACGGCTGGAAAGAATCGGGTGCCGGCACGCCGAACAGCTTGAGCAGCGGCAGAGCGTCGATGGGGGTATGTCCCCAGGCTTCGGCAGTGAATTCCGAGGGCGTGTAGCTGAAGGTGGCGTTTTCACGGTCCTCGAACTCGAACACGCCGGTTCCGCCGCTTTCTTCCACGACGCTGGCGGGATCGAATTCCCCGTAGACCATGCCCACCGGCGAGACAAAATCGATGGTCACGCGGTTGGCCTCGGGCACGCCGGTTCCGATCATGAAAATGGGGTTGCCGGTGTCGTCGTAGGTGTACCAGTAGGCAACGGCCAGCGGCGTACCGTCTGGCTGCAGGCCGAATTCCAGCGAAAAGCCGTGGCCGTCCTGCAGTGGCTGATACCAGGACCCCGAGTGGGCCGGACCGATGTCGGGTGGACCGCTTTGCAGACCGCTGCCGCTGAGCTGGGTATGCCCGTTGTCGTAGATGCGCACGTAGTCGACTTTCATTTCGGCCGGCAGCGGCGCGGTGACCTGGCTCTGGTGCTGGATGCCGGGGTAGGTGCCACCGACGGCCACGTTGAGAATGATGAAGTGCGGTTGATGAAGCTCCTGGCAGTCGGTACAGCTGGCCGGATGGATGTCCATGGTCCAGATCTGCTTGCCGTCGAGGTAGGTGGTGACCCGGTCCGGAGTCCAGTCCATGCTGAACAGGTGGTACTCGCCGTTGAGGTCGGCCGGCTCGGTCAGCCCGGGGCTGTAGGTGCGCCCGAACACGGCATGGTTGCCCTGGTGTTGCCAGTGTGCGGCCGAGCTCACCCAGCGGTTGACCAGACCATCCCGGATCGCATCGCGCCAACCCATCTCGAGGATGTCGAGTTCACCACAGGCCGGCCAGCCCACCTCCGAGAAATTGTTGCCCAGGGTCCAGAACGCCGGCCACAGCCCGTCGCTCAGATCCGGCATCTTGATGCGCGCCTCGATGTAGCCGTACTGGAACATCAGCTTGTCCTGGGTGCGCAGCCTGGCCGAGGTAAAACCGGTGCGGTTGGCGCCGACTCGTCGCTCGCGCACCGTGATGACCAGGTTGTCATCCTCGATCCGCGCGTTGTCGATGCTGTCGGTGTATTCCTGCAGCTCCCAGTTGCCCCAGCCGTTGTTGCCGGTGCCGATGTCATAGGACCAGATCGTGCTGTCGGGTCTGGTGCCGGAATCGAATTCGTCGCTCCACAGCAACTGGCCCTGGGCGCCGGCGGTCTGGGCAAGCAGCAGGGCCAGGGCAGCGAGTGCGGAATGGAATGTGGAGGGGGTGCTTGCAGACAACAGCCGTTTCATCGACAGTCCCGTTCGTTGAGCCAGATGACAGCGCTTACCATAGCATCGGGTATGGTGCTGGATCAATCAGTGCAGGGCCCCTCAGAGGTCGGCTCGATTCGGCATTGACCGGGCTTTCAGCAGAAATCGCGCGAGCCGGCGCTCAAGTTTGCCAGGCGGTGATCCTCGCTGTGCAGGCTCTCGGCGATCAGGTGCTGGCTGCCCTGGGTGTTCTGCAGGGTGCCGACTACGCGCAGGATTTGCCCCTGCAGCACTTCCTTGCGGTAGCGTTCGATCAGCTTGGGCCAGACGATGACGTTGATGATGCCGGTCTCGTCTTCCAGCG
>REEW01000036.1 GCA_007694885.1 Wenzhouxiangella sp.
ACCTCACCGGCCGGGTTCTCGATGCCGACGATGAGCATGTGCTCGGCCAGCCAGCCCTCGGTGCGGGCCTGGTAGCTGGCGATGCGCAGGGCGTGGCACTTCTTGCCCAGCAGGGCGTTGCCGCCATAGCCCGAACCGAAACTCTGAATGCTCAAGTCTTCGGGAAAATGCATGATGTAGCGGCGGTCCGGGTCCAGGTCGCCGGTGGAGTGCAGCCCCTTGACGAAGCGGCCGTCGCGTTCGATCCGCGCCAGCGCCGCCGAGCCCATTCGGGTCATCAGGCCCATGTTGACGACCACGTAGGGACTGTCGGTGATTTCCACCCCGCAGCGCGAAAACGGCGAGTCGATCGGGCCCATGCAATACGGGACGACATACAGGGTGCGGCCTTCCATGCAGCCGGCAAACAGGCCGCGCATCAGGGCATGGGCCTCGTCCGGCGCCATCCAGTGGTTGTTCGGCCCGGCGTCCTCGCGCTTGCGCGTACAGACAAAGGTCAAATGTTCGACCCGGGCAACGTCGTTGGGATCGGAACGATGCAGGTAGCAACCCGGATGGGTCTTTTCGTTCAGGCCGACCAGGTCACCGCTTTCGAGCATGAGCTCGATCAGGCGCTGTTTTTCGGCCTCGGAGCCGTCGCACCAGTGGATCTGGCGGGTTCGGGTGTGGGCGGCCACTTCTTCCACCCACGCATTCAGGGACGCAAGCTTGCTCGTCATGATCGGTGATTGTCTTTGGGTCAGGTTCGTTTCATTCCATCAAGCCTAGCCGCTCGCCACCGGGCTTGCAATCGCATCTGTCCGGCGCGGCCGAGTCGGACTCAAAGCTCGAACGCGGGCAGCTTCTTGTCAACGCTGGTCAGGACCTTTTCAAGGTAGGCGGGCAAACCGTCGGGGCCGTAGTCGGGGTAGGCCTGGCCCGCAATCAAGGGTTGCAGATAGCGGCGGCAGGGCTCGGTGATGGCATAGCCGTCCGAGCTGATGAACTCGGGCGGCATTTTTTTCTCGTGGTTGGCGACCTGCTCCAGCGGCACCGGCTGCACGCTCCAGCGGTACGGCTCATCGGCTTCACGGACAATCCCGGCCAGTACCCCGCTGTGACCGTCCAGGGCCAGATCCACTGCCGCTTCACCCACGGCAAAGGCCTGGTCGACGTCGGTCTGCGAGGCGATATGGCGGGCCGAGCGCTGCAGGTAATCGCTGACCGCCCAGTGGTACTTGTAGCCCAGCCGGTCCTTGACCAGCGCCGCGACCGTCGGTGCCACGCCGCCGAGCTGGCGATGGCCGAAGGCATCGGAGGTGCCGGCGTCGGACAGGAAGTTGCCCTCGGCGTCGCGCAGCCCCTCGGAGACCACGATCGAGCAGTAGCCGTGCCGGTCCACGGCATCGTCGACGGCGTCGAGAAAGCGCTGCTCCTGGAACGGAATCTCGGGAAACAGGATGATGTGCGGGGGGTCGGACTCCCGACGCCGGACCAGGCCACCGGCCGCCGCGATCCAGCCGGCGTGGCGACCCATGACCTCGAGCACGAACACCTTGGTCGAGGTCGAGGCCATCGACTTCACATCCAGGCTGGCTTCCAGGGTAGACACGGCCACGTACTTGGCGACCGAGCCGAACCCGGGCGAGTTGTCGGTGCCTTCCAGATCGTTGTCGATGGTCTTGGGGACGGCAATGCACCGCACCGACATGCCCATCTCGCGACTCATCCGGGAAACCTTCAGGGCCGTGTCGGCCGAGTCGTTGCCGCCGTTGTAGAGAAAGATTCCGATGTCGTGGGCGCGAAAGACTTCGAGCAGGCGCTCGTATTCGCGGCGGCTGTCTTCCAGCCCCTTGAGCTTGTAGCGACAAGAACCGAAGATGCCGCCGGGGGTCTGGGCCAGGGCCACCAGATCCTGGCTGCTGAACTGGGCGGTATCGACCAGGTCTTCGGTCAGGGCGCCGATGATGCCGTCGCGCGCGGCGAGCACGCGACCGACGCGCTCGCCATGGCGCCGCGCCGCTTCGATCACTCCGGCAGCGCTGGCGTTGATCACCGGCGTGACGCCGCCGGACTGGGCATACAGAATGTTTCTCGCTTTCATTGGCCTGTTCCAGTTCGATGTGCCATACGAAGGGCCATGACCGGCCCGGGACCAGGCAACAGTCTACGCCACCCGGCGGCTCCCGACAGCAGCCGCAACGGCCATTTGACACCCCGGCGCACTGCGGGTAGCTTTAGCGGCTGTCACTGCAATCGGTCTTCGGAATACGTCTGTCATGCGAATCATACTTCTCGGGCCTCCCGGCTCCGGCAAAGGCACCCAGGCCGCGCTTCTCAAACAACGCCTGTCGGTGCCGCACATCTCTACCGGCGATCTCTTGCGCGCAGCGGTCAAGGCGGGTACGCCACTGGGGCTCAAGGCCAAGGCGGCCATGGACGCCGGTGACCTGGTTTCCGACGAACTGGTGCTCGGGCTGATCGAGGAGCGGCTGGGCCAGCCCGACATCGCCGACGGCTACATTCTCGACGGCTTTCCGCGCAACCTGGCCCAGGCCGAGGCGCTGGACGCCTTGCTCGACAGGCTCGGGCAACCGGTTGAAAAGGCGCTGGAGTTGACCGTCGACGAAGAACAGATCGTGCAACGGCTGGCCCGGCGCGCGGCCGAAGAAGGCCGTTCTGACGACACCGAGGACGTGGTTCGCAATCGGCTCTCGGTGTATCACCAGCAAACCGCCCCGGTCACCGGCTATTACGCGGATCGAAACCTGCTGGTCCGGGTCGACGGCATGGGCAGCATCGAGGCGATCAACCAGCGCCTGGTCGACGCTCTGCACTGACCCGGATCCACACGCTCAGTTCATCCCCGTTCGTGCGGCTTTCGAGCAGGCGGTGGCCCAGCCGATCGCATAGAATCTGCAGATCGACGGTAGCCAGGGGGTCGGTGGCAATGATCTTCAACACCCGGCCGGCGGCCATGACGTCAAGGCGCCGGCGCGCTTCAAGCGCCGGCTCGGGGCAGCATTTGCCGCGAACGTCAAGGATCTCGTCGGCCCCGGGTTCGCGCCGACCCTGTTTGTGCATCATTCACTGCTCCTTCGACTCTGGCCACCGATGACCACGCTGCTCACGCGCCTGATCCAGATCATTCTGCTGCGACTGGGTCCGCAGGACCTGCCGGCCGGGCGCACCGTGCTGCTGGCCAGCCTGGCCCTGTACATACTCGTTGCCGCCGTCAGCCTGAACACCGGGCGAACGCCGGAACATCCGACCGCCGTGCTGGTTCTGGCCGCCGGGCTGCCCCTGATTCTGGCCTGGATCGTCCTCAAGGTGAAATCCCTGGTCAGCCGCTGGGAGCAGACCCTGAGCGCGCTCTACGGCACCAGCGCCCTGCTCTCGCTGATCACCCTACCATTGAATTTCGACCCTTCCCCGGAACCGGCGGCGCCGGTGGTGCTGATCAGCCTGCTGGTTTTCCTGTGGTCTTTCGCCGTCGACGCCCACATCTGGCGCAACGCACTGGAGACCAGTTTTGCCGCCGGCCTGGCGGTGGCCATGCTACTGTTCGTTTTCACCTTTGGCATCATCAGCAGCGTAGCGGGACCGTTGTGAGAATTCATATTCTTGGGATTTGCGGCACCTTCATGGGGGGGCTGGCCGCGCTGGCGCGCGCCGACGGCCACGAGGTCAGCGGCTCGGACGAAAACGTCTATCCGCCGATGAGCACCCAGCTCGAGGCGCTGGGCATCGAGTTGACCGTGGGCTACGACCCGACCGCGCTCGATCCGGCCCCGGATCTGGTCCTGATCGGCAACGCCTTGAGTCGTGGCAACCCCTGCGTGGAACGCGTGCTCAACGAGCGCCTGCCGTTCGCCTCGGGCCCCGGCTGGCTGGGCGAGAATTATCTTTCCGGGCGGCGCGTGCTGGCCGTGGCCGGAACCCACGGCAAGACCACCACCGCGAGCATGCTGGCCTGGATCCTGGAGCATGCCGGTCAAGCGCCAGGATTCCTGATCGGCGGCATGCCGACCAACTTCGGGGTTTCCGCGCGCAGCGGAGACGACTGGTTCGTGGTCGAGGCCGACGAATACGACACGGCGTTTTTCGACAAGCGGGCCAAGTTCGTTCACTACCGGCCCGAGGTCGCCATTCTGAACAATCTCGAGTTCGACCATGCCGACATTTACCCCGACCTCGGCGCCATCCAGCAGCAGTTCCATCACTTCGTGCGCACCATTGCCGGCAACGCCACCATCCTCGTCAATGCCGACGACCCCGCTCTCAAGGGCGTGATCGAGCGCGGCTGCTGGAGCCAGCTGGGCCGCTTCGCCCTGAGCGCCGAGGCCGACTGGCAGGTCCGGATGGACGAACCGGCCGGTCGCGAACTGACGTTTCAGCGCGCCGGCCAGCCGGTCGCCGAGCTGAAATGGGCCCTGACCGGCCGCCACAATGCGATGAATGCGCTGGCGGCCCTGGCCGCCGCGAATGCCGCCGGCGTTGCGCCTGAACAGGCCGCGGCCGCACTGGCCGACTTCCAGGGAGTGAAACGTCGCCTGGAATTTCTCGGCGAGGTCAACGGTGCACGCGTATACGATGATTTCGCCCACCACCCCACGGCCATCCGCCTGACCCTGGAAGGCCTGCGCCGAAGCATCGGCGGCGCCCGCATCCTGGTCGCGCTGGAGCCGGCCAGCAACACCATGCGCGGCGGCCACCACCGCAACGAACTGGCCCCGGCCCTGGCCGCGGCCGATCACGTCTGGTTCAAGACCAGCGAGGCGATGGACTGGGACCCGGTCGAGATCCTGGCGCGGCTCGAAGGACAGGGCCGTCCCCGTCGCCAGATCAGCAACCTGCTCAAGGATTTGCGCGAGGCCGTCCGGCCCGGCGACCACGTCGTGTTCATGAGCAACCAGGGTTTTGGCAACGCCCCCCAGCGCTTCGTGCGAGGTGAGGAATGAGCGAGTCCCTGCCCCTGTTCCCGCTGCAAACGGTCTTGTTTCCGGATGCCGGCCTGCCGCTGCGAATCTTCGAATCGCGCTACATCGACATGGTCCGCGACTGCATGCGCGCCGGCCATGGTTTTGGTGTCGTCGCACGGTTTTCCGGAGACGATGAAACCGCGCCCTGGCACGCACGGATCGGCACCGAGGCGCTGATCACCGACTTCGCCACCCTGGAAGACGGGCTGCTCGGCCTGCAGACCCGCGGCCAGCGCCGCTTCGTCGTCGAAGCAACCCGGGCCCGCGAAGACGGGCTGCTGCTGGGTGAAATCGAGTGGCTGGCGCCGGAGCCGGCGCGCCCGATCGCGGCCCGGCACGGTGCCCTGCAAACGCTGATCCACGAACTGCTGCGGCATCAGGAACTGGCCGCCCAGCTGCAGGTCGACCCGGACAACGCCACCAGCCTGGGCTTCGCCCTGGCCTCGATCCTGCCCCTGGACCTGGGCCAGGCCCAGCAGCTGCTCGAAATCATGGATCCGGCGGAGCGTCTGGATGCGCTGTTGCCGCTGGTCGAACAGGCTGCGGTTCGCTCCGAAGATAACTGAGCAACATCAGGTCACCCTCGACGACTTGAGTCTTCGCGTCGGGCAGCGACGCCACCAGCCTGGCCAGGGCCATTGAGCGCCGGCCGGGGATTTCGCGCCAGCGCTGCATTCCCGGAAGTGCCGGTTCCAGCTGCATCGGGCGCACCTGAGCCAGCCACAGCGGCTGTGCGCTCGACTCGATCCGCGTGCCGGAATCCCACAGGCGCAGCAGTATGCGCTGATCATCGGCCATGGCCAGGACCATCAGCAAGTCTTCCGGCCGTCCGGCAAAATCCCTGGGCAGGTGGGGCGGCACGCCCTGCTCCGAACCGGGGGCCCGGGCGCGCAGCAGATCGGCCGGGGATCCCGCCGGCACCACGGACCAGCCGGCATCGAGCAATGCGCGACGCAGTACCTCAAGCTCCGCCAGCACCTGGACATCGAAACGTTGCTGCTCGTAGGCGCCCAGGCGGGAGCGCCGCTGGGCCAGGCTGGCCCAGCCACCATCGCGCCACTCGGCCTGCTCGATGCGACGTTCGAGCTGGCTGAGTCGAGTCGCGGCCAGCAGGCGCTCGGATTCACTGCCAATCTCGAACCCGGCGATGGCCAGGTAGCTGCCGTAGAACACCAGGGCCAGCAGGGCCGGCCGGCCTCGCGGCTGTGCCCGCCGGCGATAGCCGATGCCAACCAGGGCCAGCCAGCCCAGACCCAGGGCAAACGCGGCCAGCAGGCCGGTCAGGTTGGCCCGGCCCAGGTAGAAGTGGGCAAAGCCCACCAGGGCGAGCATCGCCGAAGTCGCCAGATATGGCCATTTCCGGCGACGCGCACTCAAATCCTTGGCCAGCAGAACGGCAAAGAAACCCAGCACCACGGTGCTGAGCACAAAGGCCCGGTTCGGCACCTCGGCCAGGGTCGGCTCGCCCTCGGCCGGGGGCAGCAGCATGCCCATCAGGCCGGCGGTCATCTCCGCGAGCAGCCAGCCTCCGGCGATGGCCACGGTCCAATGCCAGGCCGCGTTGAGGCGACCGCGAACGACCAGCAAGACGGCCAGCAGGCCGGCCAGCAGGGCCATGACGGTCATCTCGCCGGCCAGCGACAGGGCGACGAAAAACGGGTCGGCAAAATGGCTGCGCAAGCTTGCCGCCACGCCGCCAACCTGGCGCTCTGCGTCCCAGGTCGGCTGGGCCAGCGGCGCGGCGATCAGCAGCGAGACCAGGATCAGTACCGACGCCGCCATGAGCAGACCGAGCAGGGCGATGGGGAGGACCTGGTGGCGCCCGGGCTCGAGTAGATCGCCGATCAGCCGCCCGGCCACCGGATGGCGATTGACCCAGCGGATCAGGGCCTTCAGCCACCAGCCGCTGCGCCGGGCCGTGAATTCGTAGACCACCCGCGTCGTCCAGACCACGAACCAGGTGCCCAGCACCACGATCAGCAACAGCACGACAAGACGGCCGGCGAATTCAGCCGCCAGTTCCAGCGATGCACCGAACAGCATGCCGGGAAGCAGGTACAGCGGCGCCCACAGCACAGCGGCGGGCACGGCAAAGGCGACAAACAACGCCCCGCGCAATCCCAGCATGCCGGCCAGCAGAGGCACGACCGGCCGAATCGGGCCGATGAAACGGCCGATGAACACGGTTTTGCCGCCGTGGCGGGCAAACATCACCTGGCCGGCGGCCAGCATCTCCGGTCGCCTGCTCAGCGGCCACAGCCGCGGGATGCGATCGCGAAACTGGCGCCCGAGCACGTAGCTGGCCAGGTCACCGAGCAGCGCGCCCAGGGCGGCCGCCAGCCAGCAGGCGACAAAAAGGCGCGGGTCGAAGCCCACCGCGGCCCCGACCAGAAACAGAAGAATGATGCCGGGAATGAAAATGCCGACAATGGCCAGCGATTCCAGCAGGGCGAAAACAAAGGCGGCCGCCACGAGCAGCAGCGGTCGCTGCTCGATCAGCTCCAGAATCCCGCCCAGTATGCCTTCTTCCATTCGCGTTCAGTCGCTATGCTTGACAGGTTCCAGGGCAACAACGCCCACAACCTGGCCCGCTAGCATAATGCGCCAGCCAGGACCTCAATACTCGAACCAACCAGAGGAATTCTTGAATGACATCAAACCTTGCAGGAAAGACCTTGTTCATCACCGGCGCCTCGCGCGGCATCGGCAAGGCGATCGCGCTCAGGGCCGCGGCAGACGGTGCCAATGTCGTCATCGCCGCCAAGACCGAGCGCGCCCATCCGAAGCTGCCCGGCACCATCCACTCTGCCGCCGAAGAGGTCGAGGCGGCCGGCGGCCGGGCGCTGGCGATCAGGCTCGACATTCGCGATGAGACCGCCGTGGCCGCGGCCATGGCGCAGGCCGCCGACCACTTCGGCGGCATCGACATCCTGGTCAACAACGCCTCGGCGATCTTTCTGGCGCCCACGCCGGACGTGCCGATGAAGCGTTTCGACCTGATGTTCGGGGTCAACGTACGCGGCACCTTTGTCTGCTCCCAGGCCGCCCTGCCCTACCTCAAGCAAGCGGCCAACCCGCACATCCTCAACCTGTCGCCGCCGCTGAACATGGACAGCAAGTGGTTTGCCCCGCACGTGGCCTACACCATGGCCAAGTACGGCATGAGCCTGTGCGTGCTCGGCATGGCCGAGGAGTTCAAGGCCGACGGCATCGCAGTCAATGCGCTGTGGCCGCGCACAGTCATCGCCACGGCCGCGCTGGCCATGCTCGGCGACGCGGTCAATCCGGACCACTGCCGCAAGCCGGAGATCATGGCCGATGCCGCCCACTGGGTTCTCAGCCAGCCGGCCCGGGAAGTCAGCGGCAATTTCTTCATCGACGACGAAGCGCTGGCCCGGGCCGGGGTGACCGACCTCGACCACTATGCGGTCAAGCCCGGCCGGCCGCTGCTGCCCGATCTGTTCGTCTGAGCACAGGTCTAGGGCCGCCGGACCGGCGGCCTGTGGACCGAAGCGATGCCGTTGTCGGGGTTGACCATGACCAGGGTCGGGTGCCACTGGTCAAGGTCCTGGTCGGCAACCTGGCAGTAGCTGGCGATGATGACCTTGTCGCCGCGGTGGACCAGCCGGGCCGCCGCGCCGTTGACGCAGATTTCGCCGTCCCCGCCGAGGATCACGTAGGTGGTGAAGCGTTGGCCGTTGTCGATGTCGTAGACGTCGACCTGCTCGAACTCGACCAGCCCGGCGGCTCGACACAGGGCCGAGTCGATGGTGATCGAGCCTTCGTAGTTGAGGTCGGCGTCGGTCACGGTGGCGCGATGAATCTTGGCCTTGAGCATGTTGCGGCTGTTCATGGTTCCGACTCTCCGTCGTCTTTTTGATCGGCCGGGTTGAAATCCAGCAAGGCAGACACGCCGCGCAGTACCAGGTCCGGGACGATCTCGTCGAACAGCCCGGCCTGGCGGTAAAGCTGGGCGAAGCCGCCGGTGGCGATGATCCGGCAGTCGTCGTCGCCGAAGGCTTCGGTTTTCAGGCGCTCGGCCAGGCTGGAAATCAGGCCGGCGTAGCCGTAATACAGGCCGCTCTGGATGGACTCGGTGGTCGAGCGGCCCAGAACCTGTTCGGGCCGAAGAATTTCGACCAGCGGCAGCTTGGCGGTCTTGGTTCCCAGGGCATCCATGGCCAGACCCAATCCGGGAGTGATCACCCCGCCCAGGTATTCACCCTGGCCGCTGACGGCATCGATGGTCAGCGCCGTGCCGAAATCGACCACCAGCACGTTGCGGCCGGCCAGGTGCCGGGTCGCGGCCACGGCATTGGCGATGCGGTCGGCACCGACTTCCAGCGGGTTGCGGGTGCGAATCCGGATGCGGGTGCGAATGCCGGCTTCAACAAACAGCGGCTCGCGCTGAAAGTAGATCCGGCAGGCATTGCGCAGGGCGTGGACCTGGGCAGGAACCACGCAGCTGATGCCGATGCGTTCGATCCGGGCCGGATCCACACCCTGTTCGCGCAACACCGCGACCAGGAACAGACCCAGTTCGTCGCGCGATGCCTTGGTGGTCTCGCGCCGGAACTGGCAGATGAGCTCTTCGTGCCGGTACACGCCGCCGTGCATCTGCGAGTTGCCGACGTCCAGACAAAGTTTCATTCCGGATTCTCCGGCCCGCCGGGCGGGCGGGCTTTCAGGGGGATGTTGTCGATCAGGCGGACGCCGTCAAGCACCACCGCGGCCAGCCGGCGCTGGTCCCGATCGACGACGTAGTCGACCGCGAAACCGGCCGCGCCCAAGGCTTCCCGGGCTTGATCGGCACTGCCGGCGCGGCCCAGGATTCGATACAGCTCCGCTGCCTGTTCGCGGGCAGTCGGCGTCAGGCGGCGGTTGCGCGAGCTCAGGGCCAGGCCATCGGGGTCGCGCACGGTGGCACAGGGCACGATCTCGACCGGGAGGAAAAAGGCCTCGACCATGCCGCGGATCAGCTCCAGCTGCTGCCAGTCCTTTTCGCCGAAATAGGCGCGGCGCGGCCGAACCAGCTCGAACAGCTTCAGGACCACGCTGAGCACGCCCTCGAAGTGGCCGGGGCGATGCGCGCCCTCCAGTTCGCGCGCCAGCCGGGTTTCGACCACCCGGTAGGCGAACCCGTCCGGGTAAAGCGCGTCCTGCGACGGTACAAACACGGCCGCCACACCCAGGCGCTCGAGCACGGCCAGGTCGTCGGCCAGCACCGCCGGGTAGGCGGCCAGATCGTCGGCACGATCGAACTGGGTCGGATTGAGAAACAGGCTGACCACGGTGTGCTCGTTTTCATCCAGGGACCGCCGGATCAGGCTCTGGTGACCGGCGTGGAGGCCGCCCAGGGTGGGCACGAAGCCAGGGCCCGCCGGCAAGCCCTGGCGCCAGGAACGCAGCTCGGCGATGGTTTCAAGGCGCCGGGTCACTGGTCGATTCCGGTCTCGGCCAGCGCCGGCTCGGAGACAAACTCGCCGGTTGCCGGGAAACGTCCCTGGACCACGTCCTCGCAGTAGCGCTGCGCGGCCTCGACCAGCTGCGGTCCGATCTCGGCGTAGGCGCGCACGAAGCGGGGCCGGAAATCCGGGTCCATGGTCAGCAGGTCGTTGATGACCAGGACCTGCCCGGACACCGCCGGCCCGCAGCCAATGCCGATGGTGGGAACGCGCAGGGCGCGGGTGACGCGCTCGGCCACCTCGACCGGCACGCACTCCAGGACCACGGCAAAACAGCCGGCATCTTCCAGGGCAAGGGCCTCTTCGATCAGCCGGGCGGCCTGGTCGGTGGTGCGCGCCTGGGTCCGGTAGCCGCCGAGCACCTGGACCGACTGGGGCGTGAGGCCCAGGTGGCCCATCACCGGCACGCCGCTGGCGACCAGGTGGGTGATCAGTTCTTCGTTGCCGCGCGCACCTTCCAGCTTGACCGCATTGGCCCCGGCCTTCATCAGGGCGTCCACGGCCTCGATGGCGCGACCGGTTCCGGCCCGGTAGGAAAGAAACGGCAGATCAGCGATGACCAGTTTGGCGGGCGCGCCGCGACGCACGGCCGCCGTGTGCAGGGCCATCATGTCGACGGTGGCGTGCACGGTATCGGGGAATCCATGGATGACCATGGCGCAGGAGTCGCCGACGAGCAGGGCGTCGACGGCGGTGCGCGCCAGCAGGCGGGCCATGGCGTAGTCGTAGCAGGTCAGCATGGTAATGGGCTGGCCCTGCGCCTTCCAGGACTGGAAGTCGGGGATCTTGTTCATGTCTCGGGTGCCTGTCGTTGCCGATCAGGATCCTGTTGTGGATGGTCTTGAACTCCGGTTGCGAGCGGCAATCCCTCGGTACGGGTCATCGGAGCAAGCTCTCAATGCCCTGAAGGTCGCCGCCCCTGTCTCGGAGCCGGTCAAGAATATCATTGCCTCGGCAAGGTCTGGAGAAAATCGGCCGGAGGCCCCGCCCACCGGTGCCCGAACCCGTCTGCAGCCGTGCCCGCAACGGGGCCCGGCGGGCTAGTTACCCGCTAGCGCAGAAGGCGGCTGACATCGCGGAACCGTGGGTGTTCGGCCGTCTGCATCAGCTCGAACAAGACCATTTCGACGTTGCTCAGGGCCACGCCGGCGGCTTCCATGCGCCGGAAAGCCACGTCCCGATTGAACTCCGATCGCGCCGACACCGCATCGCAGATCAGGTGCACCGGGTAGCCATCGCGGCGCAATCCGGCCGCGGTCTGCCAGACACAGACGTGGGCTTCGATTCCGCACAGGAGCACCTGCTGGCGCCGGCTGGAGCGGATCGCCTCGCGCAGGCCCTGATCGCCGCAGCAGCCGAAGCTGGCCTTGGCCAGCGGCTTCAGCCCGTCCAGCTTTTCGACCAGTTCCGGCACCGTGGGCCCCAGCTTTTCGGGCAGTTGCTCAGCCCAGACCACCGGTACGTCCAGCAATCTGCAGCCTTCGATCAGGATGCGCTGCTGGCCGATCATGGCCTCGGACTGGTGCATCAGACGGGCCAGCTTGCCCTGGACGTCGACGATGACCAGCACGGCGTTGTCGGGAGTGGGGTGTTCGATGACCATGGCGGATGACCTCGGCGTGCGGGAACGACGACAGATTACTGGATCACTCGATGATACAGGGCTTAAGACTGCGGTCGCCGGTGAACTCGCGCCAGTGCTCGGCAAACGTGCGGCCGCTGACCGGATGGCGAAGATCGGGCGCGATATCGGCCAGGGGCTTGAGCACGTGGGCGTATTCCAGCACTTCCTCGCGCGGCAGGACCAGACCGTCGAATTCACCCACCCTGGCACCGTGCAAAAGGATGTCGATATCGAGCGAGCGGTCCGAGAATTTCGGTTGCGAGCGGTCGCGGCCGTGCCGGTTCTCCAGCTCGGTCAGCCAGTCCTTGAGCCGGCCCACGGACCAGTTGCTGCGAATCCGCGCCGCGGCGTTGAGGAAATCGGCGCCCGAGAAACCCACCGCCGGAGAGCGATAGATCGGCGAGCAGCACAACTCGCCAAATTCCCGCCGCAGGGCATCGAAGCCGGCAAGGATATGGCGCTCTGCCTCCAGGTTGCTGCCCAGGCCGAGATAAACGTCGACTGGCGCGCTGTCCGCAGGGGTCGGCATGGCCGGGTCAGGGCCTCTGGCCGCGCTCGATCAGGATGCCGACCGAGCGCGATCCGCGCACCGCACCGGGCTTGTCGAGCTTCAGGCGCACCCACTGCACGGGAAATTCATCCAGGATGATCTCGGCGCAGCGCTCGGCCAGGGTCTCGACCAGACCGAATTCGGCCTGGTCGACAAAACCGATCAGGCGCTTGGCGACGGCCTTGTAGTCAAGCGCGTCCTCGATCCGATCGGTGCGCGCGGCGCGCCGGACATCGGTGTTCATCTCGATGTTCAGGCGCACGGTCTGGCGAATCTCGCGCTCCCAGTCGAAGATGCCGATGACGGT